>NZ_RAWR01000195.1:0-20494 GCF_003986945.1 Corallococcus sp. AB018
CCCCACACCCCCGCCGCCTGCGCCAGGGGCGCGGACGCACTCGCCAGAGCCGGCAGCGCCGCGACGCACGCCCACACGAGCCCCACGTACAGCAGCATCGCCAGCAGCAGCGAGCCCACTGTCGCCATGGGCACCGTGCGCTCGGACGCGCGCACCTGTCCCGCGATGACCGGGACGATTTCGAAGCCCTGGTAGGCGAACATCACCGTCAGGCCCGCCTTCAGCCAGGACGCTCCCGTGGCGGGCAGCGGTGGCGGCACATCCCTGTCAGGCAGGAAGACGAACGCACCCAGCAGCACCGCCAGCGGCACGAGCTTCAGCACCGTGAGCGCCGTCCAGGTCCGTGCCGATACTCGAATGCCCGACGCCACCAGCGCCGCCAGGCCTGTCACCAGCGCGGAGGCCAGCAGCCGCTCGCCCATGGGCCCGCCCAGGCCCACCGATGGCGCCACCGCTCGCGCCAGGCCCGCCATCACCGCGGACGTGCTCAGGAAGGCGCTGACGTAGGCCACCCAGCCGACGAGGAACGACACGCGTTCGCCGAACGCCGCCCTCGCGAACACCACGGGCCCGCCATCCGAGTCGAACCGCCGGCCGAGCACCGCGAACGCGAACGCCACGGGCACCAGCGCCAGCCCCGTCAGCGCGAAGGCCCACACCGCGCCCAGACCGGGCGCCTGCGCAGCGACCTCCGCGGGTGCGAAGAAGATGCCGACGCCCACGATGCCGTTGACGCCCAGGGCCAGCAGTTGGAAGGGCCCGATGGTGCGCTCGGGCGCGACGCCGGAGGGAAGGGTGGACACGGCGTGGACTTCACTACACCCGCGCCCCGCGCACCATCGCCGTGCTCACGGATGGGCGAGCAGCACGCTCAGCGCCGCCATGCGCCCGGTCGCGGACTCCCGCTCCAGGGACTTTGGGATGGAGACGAACACGTCGTTCTCCCGCTGATCGCCGCAGGCGCGCGTGCCCCGGTAGTGCTTGCGGTCCCGCTCGATGATGAGGTTGTAGCCGCACGGCCCCACCGACCCCATCAGCGCGTCCGGGCTGAGCGTCAGCGACGAGGGCTCGCCCGCGAAGGTGCCCATCATCTCCACCACGTCCGGACGCTCGGCCACGGTGAGGTCCACGGGTTTCTCTCCCACCGTGCCCTCGATGCGCCGCTCCGACAGCTTCAGGTCCACGGGGCGCTGGAAGGCCTGGCCCTTCAGCGCGTTGTCCGACAACTGGAGCTTCAGGTCCGGACCCTGGAGGCCCTGCGCGTCGACGTTCGCACGCACGGTCGTCCGGGGCGTCCGCAGCTCCACGGTGTCGTTCTTCTTCGCCACGGCGGATCCGCCCGCGAGCAGGGCGGCAACGGTGAGGATGCGAGCGATTCTCATGCTCCAAAGCTGGGGCGTCGGGCCGCGCGTCACCAGGGCCATGCCCCGGCTGCTCGGCGGGCCGCACGTTCGTGATATCCGTGCCGCGTGTCCCGCACGCGCCTGCTGGCCCTCCTCGTCGCACTCGTCGCCATCGTGGTCGCCGTCTGGCAGCGCTCCCGAGCAGTCGAACGGCTGGGCCAGGACTTCGACGAGGCGGTCTACCTGCCCATCGCCTTCACCTACGCCGGGATGCTGGATGAGGGCCGCTGGGGCGACATCGGCGCGCTCCGGGAGAACTTCGAACACCCGCCGCTGGTGAAGCTGCTCTTCGCCGAAGCCGTGCGCGTGACGGACGCTCCGGAGCCGGACTGGCGGGACGTCCCCATGGGCCGGCCCATCCCGGACGCAGCTCGCCCCGCGTTCAACGTGACGCGAGGCCTGTCCGCGGTGGCCGGGGTGCTCCAGGTGGGGATCGTCGCCCTCGTGGACCCGTTGGGCGCGCTCCTGCTCGCGTGGGACCCGTACCACACGAAGTACACGTCCCAGGCGTACCTGGAGGCGGTGCCGGGGCTGCTCGCGGTGCTCGCGCTGCTCGCGTTCGAACGCGCCCGGCGAAGGGGCTTCGCGCCGGGATGGACGGCGGTGTCCGGCGCGCTGCTGGGGCTCGCCGCGGCGGGGAAGTATCCGTATGGCCTGGTGGGCGGGCTCACGTTCCTGCCGTTCCTGATATCGGGCGCGCGCACGCGGTGGCGCCCGTGGGCCGCCATCGTCGTGTCCACGGCGGCGGTGTTCATCCTGGTGAACCCTGCCCTGTGGGCGTCTCCGTTCGCGTCGCTGTGGGAGTCCATCACCTTCCACTGGAACTACTCCCACAACGAGCACGTGCGCCGCGCTGGGCTGCCCTGGTACCAGCCGCTCGTGTTCCTCACGGACACGTGGCTGTCGGGCTCCGACCCGGGCATCTACCTCACGCACTTCAACGCACGGGCGCTGTTGCCGCTGGCGGTGCTGGGCCTGCCCCGGACGTGGCGCGAGCGGCCCGTGTGGGCGGTGGCCGCCGTCGTGGGCCTGGTGTTCCTGCTGCTGTGGAACACCAAGTGGCCGCAGTACCTGCTGCTCGTCATCCCCGCGCTATGCGTCTGCGCGGGCCGGGGCGTGCGGACCGTGGCCAGCCTTGCCGTGTGGCTGTTCCGCAAGGTGCAGGGCTCGCGCGTCAGCGCAGGTGCGTGAAGACGCACGGGTCGGCGGGCAGGTCCATGTCGCAGGTGGGCATCAGGCACGTCACCTTCGCGCGGCGGGGCAGCGGCACCCAGCCCGAGCGCAACAACAGACACGCGGAAGTGCCGGGTCCGCGCAACATGCCCGCGAATGCCACGCCCCGGCGCTCCATGTCCTGCATGGCCACCTGGAGCAGCCGCTGCCGGTCCTCGGTGGACACGGAGGCGTGGAAGGCCATCAGGTCCACCACCTCCGCGGTGAGCTCTCCCACGCCCGTCATCAACAGGCTGTGCGAGCTCACCAGCCCGCGCACCTCGCCGTCCTGCTCCAGCACGAAGGTCCGGGGCACGTCGCGGTACTGGAGCTGGGCCGCCAGCTGCTCGGTCGTGTACGTGTATCCCAGCGTCACCGGGCGCAGCATGTCGTGGACCAGCGCCGTGCAGCGGTTCAGGTCCGCTGGCTGGTAGGGGCGAATGTCCTGACGGTCCGCCTCCCGGAAGCGGTGCCGCAGGAAGGGATGCGCCAGCGTGAACAGCCTCCGCTCGTTGTCCGTGAAGGACCAGCGGGCGAGCGCTCGCGCATCAAAGGCATACATCCACATCCCCAGGCCCCCGAAGAGGCGCGTGTTCCACGTGCGCCGCCAGAAGCCGGGCGGACGGGGCTCCGTGGTCGTGAAGCCCAGGGTGAGCCGCGCCGCCCGGTCCTGGTGCCGCCGGAGCAGTTCGTGCGCGAGCTTCGCGCCAATGCCCTGTCCTCGATGGGAGTTCGTGACGGTGGCCCGCAGTCCATAGCTGCCGTCCACTTCCACGCGTCCCAGGCGCAGCCTCGCGGGCTCCGCGAAGAGGGTGCCCACCAACGTCTTCCCCTCGTACGCCGCCAGCAGGTAGTCGCGTGGCGCCTGGCCGCCGCGGAACAGCCGCCAGTCGCAGAAGCGCGAGTCCCAGACGGGGAGCGGGGCTGTCTTGCCGTAGGTGGATTGCCAGACGCGGTTGAGGAACCAGGACGCCTCGGAGGCGTCACCTTCGAAGGTGCGCACCTCAATCATGGCCTGCCCTCCAGGACGGGATGCCAGAGCGCCCGAGGGTGGCGTGTCGCACGCATGCGCCATGAGCTTGCTTTCATGGCATGGAAGGTAGGGAGGGGGGCCGGGCTGGAAATCGGCCGCCGAGCCCGGCTCCTCCCTGGCTGTCATTGCCCCGTCAATGCGAGGCCTTCCTCGTGCGGTGGTCCACAGGCACCGCGCTGACAGGGCGGGGGAGTGTGCGGGGCTCGCCGTCCCGCGCGCGTCAGGGAGGGGTGAGCGCGAAGTCCGCGTACACCGCGCCGTGGTCGGAGCCGCCGTAGCCGCCGGTGGGCCCGCGGGCCACTCGGAAGGAGCCCGGCACATAGACGCCGCCCCCGTTGGGCGCGAGGTAGAGGTGGTCGATGGCCTGGCCCCTGCCGGAATAGAAATACGTCCAGGTCTCGTTGTCCGGCCGGTCCTTCGCGACGCGCAGCAGGGCCTGGTCCAGGGCGTTGATGGGCTCCGAGCCGGGGATGTCGTTGAGGTCTCCGCCGAGCACGATCATCGCGTCAGGGAACTCCCTCGCCGATGCGAGGAGGATCTCCCGCGCGGCATTGGCCTCCGCCATGCGGCGGCCCGGATCATCGTCCACCTTGGAGCGGAAGTGCGCCGCGAAGACGATGACCCGCGTCCCGTCCACGTCCACGTGGACCTCGAGCAGGTCGCGCGAGAAGCGGGTGGCGGAACCATCTGGCCTGTAGATGTATTGGCTCCGGTGGCTGCGCACTTCCGTGATGGCGTGGCGCGAGAGGACCGCCACGTCCACGGAGGCCTTGGTGTAGGTCTCCCCGAGGTGCGAGTGGGGGAACTGCGGGACCTTCTTCAGCAGCCCATCCAGCGAGTTCTGCGTTTCGACCTCTTCCAGCATCACGATGTCCGCGTTGAGCGCGGTGATGGCCGGGCCGAGCTGGCCCACCTGTGCCTCGAACTCCTCCGGCGTGGGCAGCTCCTCGTAGTTGGTGCCGCCGCAGGCGCCCGTGTCGCAGAGGGTGTCGAAGAGGCGATGCACGTTGAACGCCGCGATGCGCACGCGGGTGCCGGACGGATCCACCGGCGTTCCGCTGTCGGGCTGCGGGCAGTTGCCCTGGACGCAGGCTCCCGCGTCCGGAACCGGCAGGTTTTGGGAAGAGGAGCCGTCACAGCCCGCGAAGGCGAGCACCAGGCCCCACAGGGCCAGGGTCGAGCGGGGACGGAAGCGGAAGGGGAGCCGCGGCGGGGGTGACATCGGGGCGGCAACCTAACATCGGGCCTTCCCGGACGCCGCGCGGACCGGCCCGGAGTGTCCGTCGACGCGGCGCGGCTCGCGGCTTCGTCCAGGGCGCGGACTCCCGGTACCTGTGATGCGGACCCCGGGTGGGAAGGGCCCGTCGCTCCAGGCCCGGGCCGTGCCGACCGGCCACGGGAGGGGCGGCGCCGTTCGGCGTGGCTCCGCGACCGCTCGCCCCCGAGGCCCCCAGCCGTGCCGCCGGGCGTGAGCATCCTGGCGTTGTTCCGGGTGCTGTCGCGCCCGCGAGGTGCCGACGCCATGAACCCGTCCGTTCCCCTGTCTCCGCTTCCTCCTTCTCCCGCTCCCTCCGTCGCGGCCCCGGCCCGGCCCCTGCTGCCCTGGGTGCGCGCCCCTCGCCGGACGCTGGCGGCGTCGCTGACCGTGGGTGTGCTCGCGGAGGTCCTGCTCGAAAGGGCGCGCTGGGGCCTGGGCTTCCCGTTGCTGGTGGCGGTCCTGGTGGGCGCGCTCGCGTGGTTGGGCGGACGCGAAGGCTGGCAGCGCGCGCGGCCCAATGCGTGGCTGCTGGCGCCGCTGGGGCTGGTCAGCGTCTTCGTGGCGGTGCGGGACAGCTCCTGGCTCCTGCCGCTCAACGTGATGACCGCGGCCGTGCTCCTGATGATGCTGTCGCACTTCTGGGCCGCGGGTCGCGTGGCGCGGCTGGGGCTCACCGACTACATCGTTGTCTTCTTCGGTTCCGCCGCGCAGAGCCTGCTCTACCCGCCGGTGCTCGTCAGGGATAGCGTGGACATGCGGGGGCTCAAGACCCACTCGCGCCTCCTGGGTGCGCTGACGCGAGGCCTGCTGCTGGCGCTGCCGGTGCTGTTCGTGTTCGGGCTGCTGCTGGAATCCGCGGACGGCATCTTCTCCTCCACCATGCAGCGGCTCCTGTCGTTCGACATGGACCTGGGCACGCTGATGTCGCGCGGTATCGGCGTGGCGTTCGGCGCGAGCGTCGCGGCGGGCGTGCTGGGGCATGCGCTGCGCCGCCGCGCCACGAAGGAGCTGGGGGATGCGGAGGTGGCGTCCGCCACGCCGCGCCTGGGGCTCATCGAAGCGCTCACGCTCATCTTCGCCGTGAATGCGCTGTTCTTCGTCTTCGCGGCCTTCCAGGTGGCGTACCTGTTCGTCGGCGACGCGTCGTCGCCCGCTTCCGGCTACACCTTCGCGGAGTACGCGCGGCGCGGCTTCTTCGAGCTGGTGGTCGTCGCCTCGCTGACGCTGGCGCTGGTGATGGCCCTGACGCGCTGGACGCGGCGCGAGACGCGCGTGGCGCAGACGGTCTTCCGCGCGAGCACGTCGTTGATGGTGGTGCTGACGTTGATCATCCTCTCCTCGGCGATGCGGCGTCTTTCGCTGTACGAGGACGCGTTCGGCTATACGCTGCTGCGCGTGCACACGCACGTCTTCATGGTGGCGCTGGGCGCGGCGCTGGCCTGGCGCGCGGTGACGCTGTGGTGGAAGCCGGAGCGCTTCGCGGTGGGCGCGTTCGCCACGGCCCTGGGTTCGGTCCTCGTGCTCAACTTCCTCAACCCGGAGGCCTTCATCGTCCGCCACAACCTGGAGCGGTATGCGCGCACCGGTTCGTTGGACACCGAAATGTTCTACGACCTGTCCGCGGACGCCGTGCCGGGGCTGGTCCAGGTCGAAGCCACCATCGGGGTGGAGGAGTACCAGGGGCGGCTGGCGACCGTCCTGAAGGAGCAGCGGGAGCGGCTGGAGCAGGGGGACTCGGTCCCGGAGTGGAATGTCTCCCGCTTCCTCGCCCGCCGTGCCCTGCTGCGGACGGGGGCGTGGAGTGCGCCCGTGAATCCGTGAGGCACCCTGGCTAGATTCCGGCGCCATGAGCGAAGTCGCCGGACGCCGTGTTCCCTCCTTGCCCCCCATTCCCGCGG
Source organism: Corallococcus sp. AB018 (assembly GCF_003986945.1). NCBI lineage: Bacteria > Pseudomonadati > Myxococcota > Myxococcia > Myxococcales > Myxococcaceae > Corallococcus > Corallococcus sp. AB018. The sequence continues at coordinate 6,805 of NZ_RAWR01000195.1, forward strand.
TGCTCATCGCCGTGGTGAGCGTGCAGGGGGGCGCCGCGCTCGCGAAGGGGCTCTTCCCCGTCCTGGGCGCGGTGGGGGCCGCGGGCCTGCGGCTGGTGCTGGCGTCGGTGATGCTGCTGGCCTTCTTCCGTCCGCCGCTGTCGCGCTACACGCGAGCGCAGTGGGCGGCCGTCGTTCCGTATGGCGTGGCGCTGGGCGTGATGAACCTCACGTACTACCTGGCCATCGCGCGCATCCCGCTGGGGCTCGCGGTGACGCTGGAGTTCGTGGGGCCCTTCGTGCTCGCGGTGGTGGGTTCGCGCAAGGCGTTGGACTTCGTGTGGGTGCTCTTCGCGGCGACGGGCATCGTGCTGATTACGCCCTGGACGGCGACCCCCGACGGGTTGGATCCGCTGGGCGTGGTGCTGGCGCTGACGGCGGGCGCGTGCTGGGCGCTCTACATCCTGGCGGGAGGAAGGCTGTCGCGCCGCGTGCCGGAAGGGCAGGGCGTGGCGGCGGGCATGGTGGTGGCCATGCTGACGGTGCTGCCCTTCATGCTGAGCGAGGGGCACCTGGAGCGGATGACGCCGGGACTCTTCGCCGCGGGCGTGGGCGTGGCGCTGTTGTCCAGCGCGCTGCCGTACACGCTGGAGATGCTGGCGCTGGGGCAGCTCTCCAGCCGCACCTTCGGCATCCTGATGAGCCTGGAGCCCGGGGTGGCCACGGTGGTGGGGTGGCTGTTCCTGCGCGAGCAGCTCACGCCCCTTCAATGGATGGCGGTCGGGCTGGTGAGCATCGCGTCCGCGGGAGCAACGCTGACGGCGAAGCGGCCTCCTCCGCCCGTGGAGGCGTGAGGGGATAGGGTTTCACGGTGCGGTGGTTCGGCGGGCGCAGTGGTGGGCGAATCGCTAACGCTGTTGCGCGACGATGAGTCCGCGGCGCGCATCGACGGCGTAGAGCCCTCCGGCATCCGTGGCTGTGTCGTTCGGGTCGCAGACTTCAGTGCGCGCGTAGATGCCGACCAGGACGATGCCGTCCGGCAGCTGCTCCACTGAGACCTGGTAGATGTCGCGACGGAAGAGGCACAGCTCGACCGGCGTGGCGTCCTTGGGTGGCTTGCGGTCCAGGGGGAGAAAGTCATCCATCGCGAGTTGGACGGCGGTCGCGATGTCCCCACTGAGGAGTGTTGTCCGGCCCTCCTGAAAGGGCAGGGCAGGGAAGACGAATTTCTGGGCCTCTTCGGGAGGCGCATGGGGTGGGCGCATCGAGCGCTGGAAGAGGGAGCACCCGCTCAACGCAACGAGTGACAGCACGAGGATTGACGCACGCCTCATCGGGAGTCCTCCGGCACGGGCTGAATGACGCCGTTCACCTTGTCCATGACGCGCCCGGTGAGCACCCCGCGGCGCCCGTCTCTCACGTAGACCTCCCCAGGGCGTTCCTGCTCAACCGCGATGGGGCGCCGCGTCTCCAGCGCAGCGGGCCAGGATGCATGGTAGCGACCCTCATGGGAGTAGATGACCCCGCAGTACTCCTGGCCATAGTCGCCACGCGGTGGCGCAGCGGCGGGCAACCCCATGAGCGGAGCGCACAGTTGGTCGATGATGGCATCCGCTTCGACGGAAGAGTCGATGACAGGCCATGGACCGCGGACCCATGGAATCTCGCGACCGTCGCGGACCTCAATCCCAAAGTACGTCCCGTAACCATCCCGGAGATACGAGTAGCCTCCGCACGCCGAGAGCAGCGTGAGTGCCGCCAGCCAGCGCAACGGCGCCATGCCTTCCCTGGTTCCCTCCGAGACGAATGGGCCGGGAGCGCTCGCGTCGTGCAAGAGGTAGCGGGAGTCTGGCATGGGATTGCATGCCATCTAGTACAAACGCCGCTGCCCCCTCCCGACGCCCATGCCCTGTTCCGCCAGGTGCTCAGCCATGGCACGCGGCGAGCGTTGCGTCCGCGGGAGCGACGCTGACGGCGGACATCAGGGCAGTGAATCCAGCGCCGCGAGCAGGCGCCCCACGTCCTCCGCCGTGTTGTAGTGGAGCAACGACGCGCGCACCGCTCCGTCAGGCATGAGCCCCAGTGCCTCCGCCGCCATCGTCGCGTAGTAGTGCCCCGCCGCGACGCCCACGCCCTGTTCCGCCAGGTGCTCGGCCACGGCGCGCGGCGACAGTCCGGTCACGTTGAAGCAGAAGGTGGCCACGCGCCCGGCGGATGTCTTCGGCCCGTAGAGCTGCACGCGCGGATGACGGGACAACTGCTCCAGCGCGGCCTCCAGCAGCGGCTGTTCCAGTTGCGTGATGCGCTGGAAGGCTCGCGTCAATCCCTCACGCCCCGGCTGGCCCCCGCCCAGCACGTCGCGCAGATAGCGCAGCGAGCCCAACCATCCGGCCCAGCCTTCGTGGTTCGCCGTGCCCGGCTCGAACTTCTGCGGACCGTCATCCGGCATGAACCACAGCTTGTCCGCCGGCAGCCCCGCGAGGAGCTCACGCCGCACGAACAGACAACCCAGGTGCGGACCGAAGACCTTGTACGGCGAGAACACCGCGAAGTCCGCGCCCCACGCGCGCACGTCCGGCAGGTGATGCGGACTGGAGTGCACCGCGTCCACGAACAGCCACGCGCCCACTCCGTGTGCCACCTCCGCCGCCGCGGCCACGTCCGGCGTCGCGCCCACGGAGTTCGCCGCCGCTGACAGCGCCACCAGCCGCGTGCGCGGCGTGACGAGCTTGCGCAGCTCGGAGGCCTCCAGCCGTCCCTCCGGCCAGCTCGCGCACCAGGTCTTCACCTTTACGCCCTGCGCCTCCAGCGCGCGCCATGGGGCCGCGTTGGATTCGTGCTCCAGTTCGGAGATGACCACCTCGTCTCCCGCCTGGAAGAGGCGGGAGACGGCACGGCCCACCTGGAAGGTGAGCGCGGTGGCGCTGGGCCCGAGCATCACCTCGTCGGGCCGGCAGTTCAGGAACTCCGCCGTCTCCTCGCGCGCCCGGGCCTTGAGCGCGGTGGCCACTCGGGAGGCGGGGTAGGGCTGTCCCACGTTGCAGCTGCCACCCGAGAGGAATTGATGGATGGCGTCGATGCAGTGCGTGGGCACCTGCGCCCCCGCCGCGTTGTCCAGGTAGCTGAAGCCGGACCGCAGGGCGGGGAAGTGCTCGGCGAAGGGGGAGGGCATGGGACGCGAAGCATAGCCCTCCGACCTTCAGGCGGAACTACGGCGTGCCGAAGTCCTGCGTCCAGTACGCGCGGTACGTGCTGGACGGCGCGTTGTAGTAGCCGATGCCCGACTGCTGCAGCGCCCCATTCATGATGTTGTTGCAGTGCCCGGTGCTGGCCATCCAGCCGTCCACCACCGCCTGCGCGGTGCCGTAGCCCGCGGCGATGTTCTCCGCCGCCGTCCGGTAGCTGTAGCCCGCGGACCCCATGCGCTGCCACGGCGTGGAGCCGTTGGAGCCCGTGTGGCTGAAGAAGTTGTTCGTGCCCATGTCCTTGGAGTGCTTGCGCGCCGCACAGCGAAGCTTGTCATTGGTCGTGAGCGCGCCCACCGCCGGCTTCACCACGCCGCCACAGGTGGCGCCCGCGGCTCGGCGCTGGTTGATGAGCGTGAGCACGTCCGCCTCGAACTTCACCCAGGCCGGGTCCCAGGTCGTCACGTCGTCGCAATACGCGGCGCTCGCACTCAGCCCGTTGCCGGCGACCTCCGTCTGGACCGGCGGCACCATGACGCCTTCACCCTGCGGCGTGGGCGCTTCCTCGCCTCCACAGCCGCCCAGCAGGGCAGCGGCGCTCAGCAACGTCAGACACAGCGAACGGGACGAGGGCTTCATGGACTGACCTTTCACCGGCGGTGGCCGGCAAGGGGGAAGGGGTTTGGCGAAATACATTCTTGTCGGTTATTCCTTGTTTACGCCATGGACTCTCCGTGCATTGTGATTGCCGTGTGAAAGGGCAGGGTTGTGTCCGCGGTGTTGGTGACGGAAAGTTCCTGCATCGTGAAGACGCCTTCCGCTGCGCCTGCCATTCGTTTCGTGGTGCTGGACACCAACGTGGTGCTGGACGTGTTCGTCTTTGATGACGTCTTCACGCGGCCGTTGGCCCAAGCGCTGCGCTCGGGCGCGCTGACGGCGTGGGCGGACCGGCACACGCTGAAGGAGCTGGAGCTGGTGCTCGCCTATCCCTCGTTCAAGCTGACGGCGGACGCGCAGCGGACGGTGCGCCACGCGTACGGCGCGCTCGTGCGCGTGGCGGACGGTGAAGGCTCACCGGTGGAGCTGCCGCCGTGCCGGGACCGGGATGATCAGAAGTTCCTGGAACTGACGGCACGCGCGGGGGCCTCGTGGCTGGTGAGCAAGGACCAGCGCGTGCTGTCCATGGGCGGTGGACGGCGGCTGCCCTTCGACGTGCTCTCGCCTCGCCGTGCCTCGCAGGTGCTCGAGGCGGAAGGCTTCGTACGGAGCGCTTGAAGCAGGCAGGCAGGAGTGCGCACGCGCAGTCAAAATCGCGCTCCGCGCTTGGTGACCCGGGCATCTCGGGTCATCCTCCGGCCCGGTGCGTTCCTCACTCCTGATCCTCCTGTTCTGCGCCGGCTGCGCCGCGCGTGTCGTCACCCCCGTCCCGGCGCCCGCTCCGGCCCCGGTCCAGGCCTCGCCCGCGACGCCGCCCGTGGAGACGCCGGCCGCGACGCCGCCCGCGCAGGCTCCGGCCGCGGCCGAGCCCCAGGCCCCCCCCACCGTGAGCGCGTCCGGTGCCCCCGTCGCGATGCCTTCCCCGGCGGAGGTCGCCGCCGTCGTCACCGACGCCGCCATGCGGGAGAACCCCTGCCCCGTGGACGCGGAGGACGAGGACGACGAGGCCACCGCGGCCACGGATGACGAAGGCGTGAGCGAGGAAGGCGAGATGCAGGCGCCGCTCGCGCCCGCCGCGCCCTCGGGGCCGCTGTACACCGCCGACCTGTCCGAGGAGGCGCTCACCGAGGCGTGGAAGAAGGACCCGGCCACGCTGGGCTCCATGTCCATCGGCTTCGTGGAGAGCGGCCGGCAGATCAACAGCGTGCGCGTGCCGGATGACAAGGATTGGCTCGTGGTGTCTCCGGACATTGCCTACGGCACTCAGGAGACGGTGGACTACGTCGCCGCCGCCATCCGCGCCGTGCGCGCGCAGTACCCGAACGTGCCCACGCTGCGCGTCAACCGCCTGTCCACCAAGGACGGCGGCTACCTGCGCCCGCACAAGAGCCACCAGAACGGTCGCGACGTCGACCTGGGCTTCTACTACCCGACCGCGGAGCCGGTGCGTGAGCGCGAGCGGGAGCGCTACATCGACGTGGCCATGAACTGGGCGCTGGTGCGCTCGCTGGTGGTGAACACCGACGTGCAGATGATCCTCGTGGACAAGCGCGTGATGAAGGTCCTGTACGACTACGCGCTGTCCATTGGCGAGGACAAGGTGTGGCTGGATTCGCTGTTCAACGCGGGCTTCAACTCGCTCATCAAGCACGCGCGCCGGCACCGCGACCACTTCCACGTGCGCTTCTTCAACGGACGCGCGCAGGAACTGGGCCGCCGGGTGGCGCCGCTGCTGGCGCTCCAGCCGGACCAGAACCTCATGATGTACAAGGTGCGCAACGGGGACACGCTGGGCGGCATTGCGATGCGTCACAACTCCAGCGTGGTGGCCATCAAGAAGGCCAACCGGATGCGCAACACGTTCCTGAGCATTGGCCGGCGGCTGGTGATTCCGCTGAAGGGCCCGTGCACGCACTGCCCCATCCCCCCGCCGGTGCAGCTGCCTCCGCGCCGGATGCCTCCCCAGGCGGAGGCCCCCGCTTTGGTGAACACGGAGCCCGCGGCTTCGGGCAAGCTGCCCAACCCGTGCACTCCCGCCGCGCCGGCACCGACGCCGGTGGCCGTTCCCACGGGTGTTCCCTCCGGTCTGTCGACCGGGCGCTGAAAGGCTTCTGCTTCCATGGCAACTCCGCACATCTCCGCGTCTCCCGGTGACTTCGCTGAAGTGATCCTCATGCCGGGCGACCCGCTCCGGGCGCGCTACATCTCCGAGCGCTTCCTGGAGAACGCGCGCTCGGTCACGTCGGTGCGCAACATGCTGGGCTTCACCGGCACCTTCCGGGGCAAGCGGCTGTCGGTGATGGGGCACGGCATGGGCGTGCCCTCCATCTCCATCTACGCGACGGAGCTGGTGAAGAACTACGGCGCGAAGGTGCTCATCCGCGTGGGCAGCTGCGGCGCGCTGCGCACGGATGTGAAGCTGCGCGACGTCATCGTGGCGATGGGCGCGGGCACGGACTCCAACGTGAACCGCATGCGCGTGATGGGGCACGACTTCCCGGCGGTGGCGGACTTCACGCTGGCCCGACGCGCGGTGGAGGCGGCGGAGAAGCGCAACAAGCCGGTGCGCGTGGGCAACGTCTTCACCTCGGATCTCTTCTACCACCCGCAGGAAGCGCTCAACGCGACGCTGGAGAAGATGGGCATCCTGGCGGTGGAGATGGAGATCGCCGGCCTGTACGGCGTGGCCGCGGAGTTCGGCGCGCGGGCGCTGTCCCTGCTCACCGTGTCGGACCACATCCGCACCGGCGAGCACCTGTCGCCGGAGGACCGTCAGACGACGTTCGACGAGATGATCGAACTGGCGTTGGACGTGGCCGCCTCCGAGGCGTGAGGACCTGAGCGCATGGCCTTGCCTCCCCGCAGGGGCCCGGGTTCCCCGCTGGCGCGCAAGGCCGCGCAGCGCACGCCGGGCCACCACTACAACGCGAGCTTCCTGAGCTCGGCGGACCGCACGGAGATATTGGCGTGGCTGGGGACGCTGCATCCGCTGTGGGAGGAGCGCTTTTCGAAGCACTTCCCACCGCCGGAAGGCCAGCAGCAGCGGCGGTTGCTCAGGCCGGTGTACTGGCTGGGCAACTGGCAGTTCGCGTGCCTGGACTACTACCGGCCCCCGAAGGGCGTGAAGGACCGCTGCGTGAAGGCGGAGCCGTTCCCGGCGGTGCTGGAGCGGCAGATTGAGAAGGTGGAGGCGCTGGCGCGGCGGATGTTCCGGGGCCCGGACATGCCGCAGGGCTGGCACCTCAACACGTGCCTGGTGAACTTCTACGGCAACCGGTTGGAGGACGGGCGCTGGGTGGACACCGCGCGCGTGGGCGAGCACAAGGACTTCGAGCCCGGCCCGGTGGCGTCGCTGTCGTTGGGCGAGCGCGCGCTCATCCAGTTCGTCACGTCCACGCGGCCCGGCGAGCGGGACGCGGTGGTGCTGGAGCAGTGGCTGGATGACGGAGCGCTGCAGCTCTTTGGCGGGGCGCAGTGGAAGGAGCAGACGTTCCACCGGGTGCAGCGGGTGGACACGCGCGCGGGGCACGTGATGCCGCCGGAGCTGCCGGACTTCCGCACGCGGCGCATCAACCTGACGTTCCGCTACGTGCCGGACGCGCACGTGACGCCGTTCGCGGCGCTGAGCCCGGAGGCCCGCGAGGACGTGCGCCCGTACATGGAGACGCTCGCGAAGGGCAGCCGGTTCTTCCGTGAGGAACTGGCGCGCGAACAGCCGCCGACAAAGGCGGAGTAGGGCGCGGCACCCTCCGGCCGGCGCGGTTCAAAACCTGTCCGACAGTCGGACAGGTTTCCGCGGTCCGGCTGGCGCCGGGGCCGACCTCGCGTCCTCCAAACTTGTCCGACAGTCGGCCAGGTTTCCGCGGTCCGGCTGGCGCCGGAACTCTCGACCACGGCGGGTGACGCGGCTGGCCTCTCGGTCGTCCAAACCTGTCCGACAGTCGGACAGGTTTTCACGGTGCGCTGGCGGCGGGGAGGCCTGGTAGGGCGCTCCCCTGACCGAAGGCTAGGAGGAGCCTGTCTCGGGGTTCGAGGACGAGGCCGCGGGCGGACGGCCCACGTAGCTCACCTGGGGCGCGGAACCCCGGGACGAACGTCCCGCGCCGCGCTCCGGGCCCTGACGGGGCATCCGAGGACCGTTGTTGGGCAGGTTGCCACGCGCCTCGCGGGGACCCGAGCCCGGGCCCCGGCCAGTCTGGCGCGGCTCGCCGTTCTGCTGCGGGTCGCCGCCCTGGAAGGAACCGTTGTTGCGCGGCGGCCGTCCGTTCATGCGCGACTGCGCTCCCGGACCCTCCTGGCGCGGCTCGCCGTTCTGCTGCGGACGACCATTCGCGCGCCACTCGTTGCGCGGCGGCCGGCCGTTGCCGTTCGGCTGTTGCGCCTGACCGTTCACCGCAGCCTCGCCGCCGTGCGGCTGGCCGTTCACAGCAGCCTCGCCGCTATCCGGCTGACCGTTCTGGCGCGACGGACCCTTCAGGCCCGACTCACCGCCACGAGACCTGCCATTCATGCGCGGAGGCCGGCCGTTCTGCTGCGACGCCTGACCGTTCTCGCCAATCGGCTGGCCGTTCATGCGCGGCTGCCGGCCGTTCTGCTGCGGTGCCTGGCCGTTCTCACCAGCTGGCTGCCCATTCATGCGCGGCTGTCGGCCGTTCTGCTGCGGTGCCTGGCCGTTCTCACCAACTGGCTGCCCGTTCATGCGCGGCGGCCGGCTGTTCTGCTGTGGCGCCTGACCGTTCTCACCAGCTGGCTGCCCGTTCATGCGCGGCTGTCGGCCGTTCTCTCCGGACGACTGCCTGTTCATGCGCGGCGGCCGGCTGTTCTGCTGTGGCGCCTGGCCGTTCTCGCCAGACGGCTGCCCGTTCATGCGCGGGGGCCGGCTGTTCTGCTGTGGCGCCTGACCGTTCTCGCCAGCTGGCTGCCCGTTCATGCGCGGCGGCCGGCTGTTCTGTTGCGGTGCCTGACCGTTCTCGGCAGACGGCTGGCCATTCATGCGCGGGGGCCGGCTGTTCTGCTGCGACGCCTGAGCGTTCTCGCCAGACGGCTGGCCGTTCATGCGCGCCTCGCCGTTGGGCGAGCGCGGCGGACGTCCATCGCGGCGCGGCTCGTTGCGCGGATTGCCGTTGCGCGGCCCTCCCTGCTGCGGCCGGCCGTTCACGCGCGCATCGCCCTGCGCCGCCGGAGCATTCGCAGCCTGCGCCACCGGGGCATTCGCGCCCTGCGCCGGAGCGCCGTTGCGCGGCCCTCCCTGCTGCTGACGCCCGTTGTTGCCGTTGGGCCGGTTGTTGCCACCGCCCTGCGCCGGACGCGCTCCCGCGTTCTGCTGCGGCCCACCGTTCCCGGGCCTCGGCGCATTGCCGGTACGCGGCGGCGGCTTGCCACCAAACCCACCGCGCCGACGCCCATCGCGCGGGCTCGCCGTGACGATGGGACGCCCACGCTCGCCGCCACCCTGGCGCAGCACCAGCGCCTCCAGCGCGCGCAGCTCCGCCTCTTCCTCGCTGAGCCCTTCCTCCACGGCCGCCACGGGCGCCGGAGGGACCTCGTTGCGCCGGGCCTCCTCCTGCTGGAGGAACCGCTCCTGCCGGGAGGACTGACGGCCCGCGCCTCCCTGCCGGCGCGGCGCCTCGCGGAACGCGCCCGACGGCACGTACTCCGGCGTCAGTTCGCGCCGCACATACGCGTTCCAGATTTCGCCCGTGTCACCCGCGCGACCCCCCAGCCGGGACGAAAAGCCCGCCAGGAACTCCCGCACGTTGTCCAGGTCGCGGCGGAAGTAGAACTCCGCCTGGCTGTTGCGCGCCGCCGCCACCGTCTGCGGAAAGTCGATGATGGTCGGGCCGGACCCGCTCATCAGGATGTTGTAGGGCGACAGGTCCCCATGAATGAGGTCCGCGCACAGGGTGCGAACCACCTGGGCGCGCAGGTCCAGGTAGAGGGCCTCGGCCTCCTCGGGCGTCTGGGGCGGAGCCTCCACCAGCCGGGGCGCGGGCTGTCCTTCCGCGTCCCGCACCAGCTCCATGAGGAGGATGCCCTCGTAGAACAGCACCGGCGTGGGCACGCGCACGCCTTGTGCGTGCAGCTTGTAGAGCGAGTCCGCTTCCGCGTTCTTCCACGCCTCTTCCGCGGCGGCCTGCCCGAAGCGGCTGCCCTTCTCCATGGCGCGGCGCGTGCGCGAGTTGCGCACCTCGCGGCCTTCCTTGTAGCCGGAGTTGTTGCGGAAGTTGCGCTCGTGGCGCTCCTTGTACAGCTTCGCTGCGACAACCTGGCCGGCGTGCTGGACGAGCCACACCTCCGCCTCCTTCCCCGTCTTCAGCTGGCCGATGACGGCGTCGATGATGCCGTCGGCGAGGAGGGTCTCGAGGGAGTCATTCATTCTTAAGCAAAAGGCCGGAACGGCACGGGGCGGGTAGCAACAGTCGATGCGCACACCGGCGGCCCCTGCTCGCCATGATGCACGTTGGAGATGAGAACACCGGGCCGGCCCTGGTTTCCATCGCCGTTACGCTGAACGTCAGCCAGAAAGCCCACGTACCGCTTGCTAGCAGCTTGGGAAGCAGGGGGCCAGGGGTGCCCCCGTGCCTGTAGCCTGTTCTCCGCCCACCCCTGCCCAGGGACCGGATTGACGTCCGCCCGGCGTCAAACCGTTTTCACGAAAGGAGCATTCCGCCCATGAAGGTCCTGCTCGCGTGGGGTGTCCTGTTGGCCTCGCTGTGCGCCCACGCGGAAGACCGGGTCGCGGCGGCCCGCAAGCGCCAGACGGCCAGCCTCGTCCAAACGTTCAAGGAGGCGGGGCTGTCCTGGCCGCCGGAGGAGCTCTACCTGCGGGCCTTCAAGGTCGAGCGGGAGCTGGAGGTCTGGGCGGGCAAGCCGGGCCAGCCGCTGGTGAAGGTGCGCACCTTCCCCGTCTGCGCGGCCTCCGGCGACGTAGGCCCCAAGCGGGCCCAGGGCGACCTGCAAGTGCCTGAGGGCTTCTACACGGTGGACCTCTTCAACCCGAAGAGCGCGTACCACCTGTCCATGCGGGTGAGCTACCCGAACGCGCTGGACCGCAAGCAGGGCGCCGCGAAGCCCGGGGGCGACATCTACATCCACGGGGACTGCGTGAGCATCGGCTGCCTGGCCATCGAGGACGGCCCCATCGAGGAGCTGTACGTGATGGTGTCCGAAGCCCGCGCGAGCATGCGCCGCGACGTGCCGGTGCACGTGTTCCCCCGGCGGCTGGACGCGGCGGGGCTCGCGGCGCTGGAGGCCCTCTCCGGTGTCACCGACGCGCGGAAGGCCTTCTGGCGCGGCCTGGAGCCGGGCTACCGCCTCTTCGAGGAGTCCCGGCGTCCACCGAAAGTGAAGGTGGATGACTCCGCGTCCGCCTACGTGGTGTCGCCGGCTCCGCGCGCCCGGGCGCGCTGAGGAGTTGGTAGAACCCTGGGCATGGGAGGGCCGTGCCGCCGGGGCCGGCCTCAGGGGGAGTGCACGCACATGAAGTCATCTGTCCCGCTTCAGGAGGCCGGAACCGCCGGGGGCGCACGCGCGCTCGTCTCCCTCACGACGACGGAGCTGGCGGCCGCCCTGCGCGAGCGTCACGTCACCGCGGTGGAGGTGCTGGACGCCTTCCTCGCCCGCGCGCGAGCGCACAACCCCGCGCTCAACGCCGTCGTGACGTGGGACGAGGCACAGGCCCGGAAGCGGGCGGAAGAGGCGGACGCGGCGCTTGCCCGGGGCGAGCCGTGGGGCCCGCTGCACGGCGTGCCCTTCACGGTGAAGGACGCGTTCAGCACCGGGGGCCTGCGCACGACGTCCGCCCACCCGGCCCTCGCGGAGTACGTGCCCGCGCACGACTCGACCGTGGTGGCCCGGCTCAAGGCGGCGGGGGCCATCCTCTTCGGCAAGACGAACCTGCCGCCGTTCGCGGGGGACTTCCAGACGGACGGGCCGCTCTGGGGCCGGACGAACAACCCGCATGACCTGGGGCACACGCCGGGCGGCTCCAGCGGTGGCGCTGCGGCGGCGGTGGCGGCGGGGCTCACGCCGTTCGAGGTGGGCAGCGACATTGGCGGCTCCATCCGGCAGCCGGCGGCCTACTGCGGCATCGTGGGCCTCAAGCCCACGGAGCACCGCGTCTCCACCTTCGGCCACATCCCGGACCCGCCGGACGGGCCGCGCCACGTGCGCCACATGGCGTGCGCGGGGCCGCTGGCGCGCTCGGTGGCGGACGTGCGGCTCATCCTGTCCGTCATCGAGGGCGCGGATCCGCGCGCCCCGGAGGTGCCGCCCGTCGCGCCGGTGGGCGCCGCGAAGCCCCGGGCGCTGAAGGGCCTGCGGCTGGCGTGGGCGGACACGCTGGGGCCCTTCCAGGCCGACCGCGAGACGCGTGAGCTGTTCCAGCGCTTCACCGCCGCCGCCCGCGCGGAGGGCGTCGTGGTGGAGCAGGCCGTGCCCCCGGGGCAGGACTTCACGGACCTGGTGGAGGTGTGGGGGCTGACGGAGGGCGCCGAGGTGGGCGCGCCCCTGCCTCCGCCCGTGCGCGAGGGCTACCAGCAGCAGTTCCTCCCCTTCGAGCGGGACCTGCTGGCGAAGGCCATCGTGCAGGGCACGCGCGTGGACATGACGGGCTACGGCGCGGCGCTCAGCCGGCGGGACGTGCACATCGGCCTGTTGGAGGACTTCCTGTCCGGCTGGGACGCGTGGCTCGTGCCGGTGGCGCTGACGGCCGCGCCGCCGCACATGCCGTTCGGGGCGCCGTTGGACGTGGACGGCGTGCCTCGCGACTACCTGGAGGCCTTTGGCGGATTCACCTGCCTGTTCAACGCGACGGGGAGCCCTGTCGTGGTCTTCCCGCTGGGGCTCACCTCGGCGGGCCTGCCGGTGGGGGCGCAGCTGGTGGGGCGGCGGTGGACGGACGGGGCGCTGCTCGACGTGGCGGAGGCGCTCCTGCCCCTGGGCGGAGGCGTGCGGTGGCCCGCGGCGTTCACGCCCTGAGTCAGTAGACGCGCAGCAGGCGCGAACGGCATTCGAAGTGCGGGTTGCGCACGTCGATGACGTAGACCTCGCCGGTGGTCTCATCGAAGTTGCCGGCGAGCAGTCCCGCGGCGGTCAGGGCGGCGAGGTAGATGTTGTCCGCGCCCTTCTTCATCTCGCTGACCTTGCGCACGTAGACGACGCGGCCCTCCACGGCCCAGACGCTGCGGATGCCGTCCGTGTGCACGCCCATCGCGTCCGGGGGCGGAGCGGCGGACTTCCCCAGCGCGGGCGGGACGGCCTGGAGCACGTAGTCGTCGTAGGCGCGGTTGCCGCTGCGGCTGATGAGCTTCACCTCGCGCAGCAGGCCGTCCGGGCCCTGGAGCAGCTCCAGCGTGACGGTGAGCTTCGTGGTGCTGACGCCGTGGGCGAAGTCCTGGAGCTCCTCGCCCGCCTGGGAGAGGCCGCGCAGGCGGTTGTAGCCGGGCTCGTCGCGGGCGCGCTTCGCGAGGAGCTCGCCCGGCTTGGGGGGCTTGCGAGGCCCGGGCATGCTCCCGGGGGAGCCGGTGGCGCCGAACTGCCGGGCCTTCTCCGCGTAGGAGTACATCAGCTGCTTGGGGAAGCTGGGCATGTCGAAGAGGGGCGGGGCGTCCATCTGCTTCTCCAGCTGGGCGCGCAGCTGGCCGAAGTAGGGATGGATGCGGCCGGTGTCCACGCGGTCGCGCGCGCGGCGTTCGTCGACGATGCCCTGCACGCGCTCCGACACGCGCGCGTGTTCCTCGGCGGCGAGGGATTCGGCGGACAGGCTCGGGTCGCCGGGGCGCAGCGTGCGGCCTCCGCCCCGGGAGTTCTCCGGCGTCGTGATGATGACCCCCGTGCTCGAGCCGGGGGAGGGGAGCAGGTTCGGGGGA
>NZ_RAWR01000196.1:0-20398 GCF_003986945.1 Corallococcus sp. AB018
GCAGGCGGAGCGCGAGGGGCTGGACCCGAACCCGCTGGCGGACAGAGCCCGTGTGCGCCCCTGGCCACTGACCTCGTCCCGCGGAGGGAATCCGTTGTCTTTCCAGAGGTTCGGGGAAGCCGAGCGAGGACCGAGACACCAGAGAAGGGGTGTCTATTACGGAAATCCCGTGATTTTTTGTCAGGGGGTCGCGGTCAAATCCCCCGGTTGGACCCCAGCGCATGGGGAGAGGGGAGGGCAGGTGATGCAACGGCTCCGGGCGACGCCCGCGAGCCCGACCCACCGGATCCGAAGGGGCTTGTCAGGGTCCCCAGGTGGGCGCGGTCGTACCGCAGGTGCTCTCCCTTTGGGCCCGGCGCGGATTGAGCGGTTCAAGGAGCACAGCCATGAAGTCGTTCCTGTTGGTACCCAAGGAGTCCATCGAGACGCAGGCCCGGCCCGGTGTGCGTGGCACGGCGCAGGGCGAGCGCGTCCTCAGCCGTAGCACCGCGCTTCGCTTCAGCGCGGCCCAGAAGGCACCGGACGCCCTCACCGCTCTCGGCCTGCGGTCGGCCACGCTGCCTGGCGTGAAGCCCGAAATCAGCGGCCAGGCGGCGCGCGGACGCAAGCGCGCCCGCGGCAAGAAGGCCAGCGACGTCGACGCCACGCCCATGCCGGGCGCGCCCGTGACGGAGCAGGTCGGCACGGAAGCCGGCAGCTACCGGTTCATGCCGCTCATCGGCGCCACCATGGCGCACTTCTACTCCCAGGACGCGGAAGTCGCGGCCCGCGGCGAGCTGGCGGCGGAGTTCGAGTTCATCCCGGACGTGGTGCCCCTGTCCTTCCCCGGTCCGGTGTCCGCCGGACAGACGGGGCCGCGCAACCGCGGCATGAGCTCGCTCGCGCAGCGCGAGTGGCCTGACGAGTCCGGTGTCCCCCTGGCGCACGCCCAGGGCATCCGGGGCGCCGGCGTGATGCTGGGCATCCTGGACACCGGCGTGGACGCGGACCACCCTGAGCACGCGAGCAAGACCATCCAGTTCCGCTACGTCTCGCTCTTCCCCAACTCGCCGCACAACCCCGCGCGCGACGTGCGCGGTTTCGACCCTGACGGCCACGGCACGCACGTGTGCGGCATCGCCGCGGGCGTGCACCACGGCGTCGCGCCGGAGGTGGACCTCTACGCCGCGTCCGTCATCGAATCGGAGACCATCCGCACCAGCCTGGGCCGCGTGGCCGCCGGCATGGAGTGGCTGCTGCACCAGTTCAGCCGTCCGGAGAACGCGTCGCGTCCCGCCGTCGTCAACCTGTCGCTGGGCTTCCCGCTGCAGCCGCCTCCGGGCATCTCCGAAGCGGACTACCTGCTCAACCAGCGCGCGCTGCAGGCCATGCTGCGTCGGCTTCTGGACAGCAACATCCTGCCCATTGTCGCGGCGGGTAACAGTGGACCCGACACGGTTGGTTACCCAGCGGCCTTTCCCGAGGCCCTGGCTGTGGGGGCAGTCGACTTCGAGCGCAACGTGGCCACCTTCTCCGCCAGCGGCTCCGTGGGGCGTCGGGTCGTACCTGACGTCATGGGCTACGGGGTGAATGTGTATTCGTCTACTGAACGCCGCTGCAACAATCAGGCGTTCTATGAACGAATGAGCGGCACAAGCATGGCGGCGCCGTATGTCGCGGGAATCGCCGCGCTGTATCGTTGCCGCGCCCCTGACTTGACGGCATTGGAAGTGAGGGATTTGATTCTGGGCAATGCCATCAAGCTTCCTCGCTCGGCGAACCACCGGACGGGGAAGGGCCTGGCTGTTTTCAGGTGACGCGGTAGTTGCCGGGGCCGGTGCCACGTGAGCACCGGACCTGGGGAGGATGTGGCCATGAGCAGGAAGAATGGCGTGCCGGGCGGACCTCAAGACATTTCGGCCCGGATGTCCTCCGTCGCCGCCGTGCGTCCGCTGCCTGGCAGCGGAGGCACGGTGCGTGCGTTGCCGGGCGCGGGTGGCCTGGAGCGTGACGCACAGCCGGCCGGCGACATTGACGTCACGGTGATGCCCCGGGAATCGGCCGCGCCGAAGAGTCCTTCCGCGTCCTCACGGGCACCCATGCGCTCGCGCGCGGACATCTACAAGGAAGGCCAGGCGGAGAACGCCCGCTTCCGCGAGAGCTTCATGCGCTGGCTGGAGGCACACCAGTTGGTGGGCGCAGTGCGCGCCATGAGCGAGCCGGGCGGTTCCCTGCCCATGCTGCACTTGAGGTGCGCCCCGCGCGTGCTGGACCAGCTGCGCCGCGCGCCGGAGTTCGAGGCGGGCACGATGATGCCGCTCGAACAGCTGTACTAGGCCCGCCCCACCGCGCTTGCCTCCTGTCACCGGCCCCGCGTCCCGCCTTCCTTGTAACGGAAGACGGCCCTCCGGCGGTCTACGCCGCCTTGCGAAAGGCGAGCACCCGCGTCTGGGCGCCTGCGCTGTCGCACCGGGAAGAGGCTCGCTTGCCGCGTTCACCCCTGTGGAACCGACGGCGGGGCAGCTTCTTCCTGATTAACCTAGAAACTCAGGATTGTGGCCGCCTGATGCCATTGAACGGAAGGACCACTGCGCTGTCTGGGATTGGACGGGGTCAGTCCAACCGGCAGGCGTCCTCGAAAGACAGACGCGGGTTGCGCGGGAAGAGCTTCGCCGGGTCGCCGTAGCCCAGGTTGATGAGGAAGTTCGACTTCCAGCCGGTGCCCTGGAGGAAGGCCTCGTCCACCTTGGCCTTGTCGAAGCCGCCCATGGGGCCGCAGTCGAGCCCCAGCGCGCGCGCCGCCAGGATGACGTAGCCGCCCTGCAGGGTGCCGTTCATGAAGGCCGACTGCTCGCGCGCCTCCGGCGTCTGGGCGGCGAAGACGCTCTTCATGTCGCGCGCGGGGAACAGCTTGGGCATCTGTTCGTGGAACGCGGTGTCGTACGCCACGATGACCGTCACCGGCGCCTGCATCGTCTTGTCCACGTTGCCCGGGGACAGCGCGGGCTTGAGCCGCTCCTTGGCCTCGCGGCTCCTCACGAACACCAGGCGCGCCGGCTGGCTGTTGACCGCGGTGGGCGCCATGCGCGCCAGCTCGTAGATGCGGCGCAGCGTCTCGTCCGTCACCGGCCGGTCCTGCCAGCCCGAGTGCGTGCGGGCCTCCGTGAAGAGCTGCTCCAGCGCGTCCGTGTCCAGGGCCGTGTTCGTCGTCGCCATGCGTGATGTCCTCCGTTGCGAACACCCCATGGCTATCCGCGTCACTTTTATTTCGCAAGCAACTTCCAAAAAGTAAGTAAGTGCCGGCGGAAGGGGGCGGGCGCTATACTTGGAGTGGAGGTGGCACGATGCATGACGACTCAAGCCCGCTGTGTGCGCGGTTCCTGGCGGCGGCCGACCTGCTGGGGCGGCGCTGGACGGGCGTCATCCTGCGCATCCTGATGGACGGGCCGTGTCGCTTCGGGGAGCTGACGGCGCGCATCGGCACCATCAGCGAGCGCGTCCTGTCGGAGCGGCTCAAGGACCTGGAGGCGGAGGGCATCCTCGAGCGCCACGTGGACCCGGGCCCGCCCATCCGCTCCGAGTACCGCCTGACGGAGAAGGGTCAGGCGTTCTGGAAGGTCATCGACGAGCTGGGCAAGTGGGCGGAGCGCTGGGTGGACGTGAAGCCCACGCGGGCCGCGCCCCGGAAGCGCAAGAGCGCCTGAAGCCCGGGGCGCGGGTGCCGCGAACGGCCTAGAAGTTGTGACCGCCGTCCACGTCGATGGTGCGGCCGTTGAAGTAGTCGCACTCCACGATGAACTTCACGGCCACCCAGATGTCCTCCGGCTCGCCGATGCGGCCCACCGGGATGGCGGCCACCAGCGCGTCGCGGGCCTTCTGGTTCATGCCCTGCGTCATGGGCGTTTCAATCATGCCCGGGGCGATGGCGCCCACGCGGATGCCGAACGGCGCGAACTCGCGCGACCAGGTGACGGTGTTGGCGGCGAGCGCGGCCTTGGCGGACACGTAGTTGGACTGACCGCGGTTGCCGTGCCGCGCGATGGACGACATGTTCACGATGACGCCGGGGCGCTGGTCCGTCTCCACCATCTTCGTGACGACCTCGCGCACCATCAGCGTGGCGCCGGTGAGGTTCACGCCGATGACGGCGTTCCAGTCCGCGGTGGACAGCTTCTTCACCTGGCCGGTGGTGCGGTCCTTCTTCACGAGCAGCGCGTCGCGCAGGATGCCCGCGTTGTTGATGAGGCCGTTGAGGCCGCCCATGGCGCCGTGGGCCCACTGCACGAAGTCCGTGACGTCCTGCTCGTTGGACACGTCCAGCTTGCGGCGGTGGATGCCCGCCGGCAGCGCCGCGAGCTTCTCCTCGTTGACGTCGCCAACGGCCACCTGGCCGCCCGCCTCGTGGATGCGCTGAGCGAAGTGCGCGCCCATGCCCTGCGCGCCACCCGTCACGATGATCTTCAGGTCCTTCAGCTGCATGTGCCTCTCCTTGGGCGTGTCCGAAAAACGCGCGCAGGGTACGCACACCGCACGGGCGCTGGCCAGCGCCGCGGAGGCTGAAACCTGAATCAAGCTTCAACTTCTCATGAGCCCCGGACCCCCGACGCGGTGCGTTGGGGGCGCGGGGGACGGCTACAGCGCGTCGGCGATGACAGAGCCCAGCCGGCGCATGCCCTCGTTGATGAGGTCGGGCGGGCGGTTGGAGTAGTTCAGGCGCATGAACTGGGGCTTCTGGTCGTTGGCGAAGAAGGGCGCGCCGGGGACGAAGGCGACCTTCTGCTCCACGGCGCGGGGCAGCAGCGTGGCCGCGTCCAGGCCCTGGGGCAGCTCCACCCAGAGGAACATGCCGCCGTCCGGCCGGGTCCACTTCGTGCCCTTCGGCATGTGGGCCTCCAGCGCGGCCAGCATCGCGGTGGCGCGCTCGGAGTAGACGGGCATCAGCGCCTGGATGTGGCCCGCGTAGTCGAAGGTCTCCAGCAGCAGCGCGGTGGCGCGCTGGGCGAGCGTGGCCGTGTGCAGGTCCGTGGCCTGCTTGGCGATGGTCAGCGACTTGAGCAGCGGGCGCGGCCCCGTCACCCAGCCCAGGCGCAGGCCGGGGGCCAGCGTCTTGGAGAAGGTGGACAGGGACAGCACCACGCCCTGGTCGTCCATCGACGCCAGCGACGGCAGGTGCACGCCCTTGAAGCGCAGTTCGCCGTACGGGTCGTCCTCCAGGATGATGAAGCGGTGCTCCTGCGCCAGCCGCACCAGGGCCTTGCGGCGCTCCAGGGACAGGGTGGTGCCCTTGGGGTTCTGGAAGTTGGGGATGACGTAGAGCAGCTTCGGCACGCGCTTCTTCAGCAGTGCCGCCAGGTCGTCCGTGTCCATGCCGGCGTCGTCGCTGCGCACGGTGGCGAACTCCACCTCGTAGCCGCCGAAGGTCTGGAGCGCCGCCAGGTAGCTGGGGTCCTCCACCACGACCAGGTCACCCGGATCGAGCAGCACCTTGCCCACCAGGTCCAGGCCCTGCTGCGAGCCGCTGGTGATGAGCACCTGGTCCGCGTGGACGTGCTGGCCCTTGCGCGCCAGGTGCGAGGAGATCCACTCGCGCAGGGGGGCGAAGCCCTCCGTGGTGCTGTACTGGAGCGCGGGGCGCCCCTCCCGGGCGAAGGTCTCCTCGAACGCCTTGGCGATGGCGTCCACGGGGAAGAGCTCCGGGGCGGGCAGGCCGCCGGCGAAGGAGAGGATGTCGGGGCGCTCGGCGATCTTGAGGATTTCGCGCACCGCGGACGTCTTCATCCGGGACATGCGCTGGGACAGCCGGTAGGCCGGAGGAGGGGGCAGGGGTGCACTCATAGCGTCCGCGCTCATGTTCATTCTCCGTTCAACAGCTCATCGGGGACACGCACGTGCGTGTCTTCCTTCAGGGTCGACAGGACGATGGTGGTGCTCGTGCGGGTCACACCTGGAATGGTGCGCAGCGTCTCCACGAGCAGCGAGTCCAGCGTCCGCGTATTCGCGGTCTTCACCTTCAGCACGTACGAGTCCTGCCCCGCGACCCGGTGGGCCTCCAGCACGTCCGGCAGCTCCGCCACCTTCCGCGCGAAGCCCTCGAAGTGCTTGGGGTGCTCGATGCTCACCCCGATGAAGGCGGTGATGTCCTTGCCCAGCTGCGTCGCGTCCACGCGCGCCGTGTAGCCGGTGATGATGCCCTTCTCCTCCAGCTTGCGGATGCGCTCCGCCACCGCAGGCTGGGACAGCTTCACCCCACGTGACAACTCCAGCTGCGTGGCCCGGCCATCGCGCTGAAGCATATCGACGATGCGATAATCCAGGGGGTCCATGGGGTGTAAAACCTTATTTTTATAAGCGGACCTGTCAGTCGACGGTGAAGTTATATGCATCCGCCATGAAGTGCAAGTCCGTTTGCATGCAAAATGGTTGATGCCGGCGAAAGGTCTCCTACCCGACCTCCCGAGTCTCCAGGCAGCCAGGCGGAAGGTGGTGGCGGACGGGCTCCGCGGCAGTCCTCCCTCGGGGAGGGGTGGGCGAGGTGGACACTTCCCCGCTCAAGGTCCGGGGATGGCACGCGAGGTGTTTGACGCCTCGCGTCCGTGTCTGTCTTTGACGCAGGGAGCCATCCGTCCGCTTTTGACAGGGCGGTCGGCCGGGTGCTACCCGTCCTGAAAGATGAATCGCCCTTCAACTTCAGAACGAGTCCCCGTCACGCCGCGCGGTCAGCGGACGCGGCAGAAGTTGTTGAAGGCAGCGGAGGCGGTGTTCGGCGACAAGGGCTATGAGCGCGCGTCCATCGCGGACCTCACGCGCAAGGCCAGCGTCGCGCTGGGCACCTTCTACGTGTACTTCCCGGACAAGCAGTCCATCTTCGTGGAGGTGGTGGACGAGCTGGGCGCGCGCCTGCGCCGCCTCATCGCGGAGTCCACGGCCGCGTGCACCACGCGCCTGGAAGTGGAGCGCGAAGGCTTGCGCGCCTTCTTCCAGTTCGTGCGCCAGCACCCCAACCTCTACCGCGTGGTGCGGCAGGCGGAGTTCGTGGACGCGGACTGCTACCGCCGCTACTACGACCGCTTCGCCAAGGGCTACGTGCGCGGCCTCACGCTGGCCATGGAGGCCGGCGAGGTGCGCCGCATGGATCCAGAGGCGCTCGCCTACTGCCTGATGGGCATTGGCGACTTCCTGGGCATGCGCTGGGTGCTCTGGGAGGAGGACATGGGCCTGGAGCGCGTGCTCGACACGGCGATGACGCTCCTGACCCACGGCCTGCCCCCGGACGCGGGCGCCGCGCGCACCCATCTCCAGACTGTCCCTCCCCCGAAGGCAGCAGCGAAGTCGTCGAAGCCCACCCCCCCGAAGTCGAAGCCGTCTTCCCGCCGTCCGTCACGCGGTCCCCGGAGCTGAAACACCGTCATGCGTTACGCGAACATCCTGTCCACCGGCCGCTACGTCCCCGAGAAGCTCCTCACCAACGCCGACGTGGAGAAGATCCTCGGCGAGAAGGTGGACGAGTGGCTCCAGCAGAACGTGGGCATCAAGCAGCGCCACGTGATGGCGGACAACCAGGCCACCAGTGACCTGGCCGTGGCCGCCGCGAAGGAGGCGCTGGCCCGCGCGAAGGTGGACCCCAAGGAGCTGGACCTGGTGCTCGTGGCCAGTGACACGCCGGACTACCTGAGCCCCGGCACGTCGTCCGTGGTGCAGGCCAAGCTGGGCGCGGTCAACGCGGGCACCTACGACATCAACGCCGCGTGCGCGGGCTGGGTGACGGCGCTGGACGTGGCGTCCAAGACGATTTCGTCGGACGACAGCTACCAGCGCATCCTGGTGGTGGGCGCCTACGGGATGACCCGGTACGTGAACTGGAAGGACAAGAAGACCTGCACGCTGTTCGCGGACGGCGCGGGCGCGGTGGTGCTGGGCGCGTCCGACAAGCCGGGCTTCCTGGGCGCGAAGCTGCTCGCCAACGGCGAGTACCACGACGCGCTGGGCATCTACACGGGCGGCACGAACCGGCCCGCCACGGCGGAGACGCTGGCGCTGACGGACGGCAAGCCCGCGGTGCAGTTCGTGCGCAAGTTCCCCTCCACGTTCAACACCGAGCGCTGGCCCATCCTGCTGGACACGCTGCTCAAGCGCGCGGACCAGACGCTGGACGACGTGAAGCTGTTCGTCTTCACGCAGCTGAACCTGCGCACCATCGAAGCCACGATGAAGGCGCTGAACCAGCCCATGGAGAAGGCGCACTACACGATGGACAAGTGGGGTTACACGGGCTCCGCCTGCATCCCCATGACGCTGGACGACGCGGTGCTGCAGGGCAAGGTGAAGAAGGGCGACCTGGTCGCCTTCTGCGCCAGTGGCGGTGGCCTCGCCATGGCGTCCGCCCTCTACCGCTGGACGGCTTAGTCCCCCCATACCCCGCCTCATTCAGACAGGAGTTCTTCGCATGTTCATCGGGGACTGGATGGGGCGGGGTGCCCTCTACTGGCCGGACGCGGTGGCCGTGGTGGACGTGGCCCGGAAGGACGCGGGCCGCTTCACCTACCGGCAGATGAACGCGCGCGCCAACGCGCTCGCGGGCTGGCTGCGGGACGTGGCGGGCGTGCAGCGCGGCGACCGCGTGGCCATCGTCGCGCACAACGGCGTGGAGTACCTGGACACGCTGTTCGCGTGCGGGAAGCTGGGCGCCGTCTTCGTGCCGTACAACTGGCGCCTGCACGCGGCGGAGCTCACGGAGGGCGTGCGCGCCATCCGCCCGCGCGTGCTGCTGTTCGGAGACGACTTCAAGGACGCGGTGGCCCAGGTGCGCGAGCACGTGGGGGACGGCCTGCGCCTGGTGTCGCTGGAAGCGCAGGGCCTGCCGGGCGCGGATCCGTACGAGGAGGCCATGGCGTACGCGCCCGCCGCTCCGGTGGCTCCGGTGACGAACGACGCGGTGAGCGAGGAGGACATCCTCTGCCTGCTCTTCACCGGCGGCACCACCGGCCGGTCCAAGGGCGCGAAGATTTCGTACCGCATGGTGGCGTGGAACACGCTCAACACGCTGGTGCATGAAATCCGTCAGGGCGACGTGACGGTGACGCACACGCCGCTGTTCCACACGGGCGGGCTGCTCGTCTACACGCTGCCGCTGCTCACCGCGGGCGGCACCGTGGTGCTGATGCGCCGGTGGGACCCGGACGAGATGCTGGGCCTGGTCGCGAAGGAGAAGGTGACGCTCTTCTTCGCGGTGCCCACGCAGTACCAGCAGTTGATGGACTCGCCGCGCTGGAAGGGGACGGACTTCTCCTCCGTGCGCTTCGTCACCAGCGGTGGGGCGCCCCTGCCGGTGCCGCTGCTCCAGGCGTGGCAGGCGGTGCACCCGGTGCCCTTCAAGCAGGGCTTCGGCATGACGGAGTTCGGCCCGGGCATCTTCAGCATGGGGCCGGAGTTCGCGGTGTCCAAGGCGGGCTCCATTGGCCGGCCCAACTACTTCATCGACGCGAAGCTGGTGGACGAGGCCGGCCACGCGGTGCCCGTGGGCGGGGTGGGGGAGCTGGTGCTGAAGGGGCCCTCCATGTGCTCCGGCTACTTCGAGGACGACGCCGCCACGAAGGAGGCCATCAGCGCGGACGGCTGGTTCCACACCGGGGACCTGGCGCGCGTGGACGCGGATGGCTTCTTCACCATCGCGGGCCGCAAGAAGGACATGTTCATCTCCGGCGGAGAGAACGTGTACCCGCTGGAGCTGGAGTCCGTCCTCTACGAGCACCCCGCCGTGCAGCAGTGCGCGGTGGTGGGCGTGCCGGACGCGAAGTGGGGCGAGGCGGGCCGGGCCTACGTGGTGCTCAAGCCGGGCGCCGAGGCCTCGGCGGACGCGCTGCTCGAGCACCTCAAGGGCCGGGTGGCACGCTTCAAGGTCCCCAAGCGGGTGGAGCTGATGAAGTCCCTGCCGGTGTCCCCGGCCGGCAAGATTCTCAAGCGCGAGCTGCGCGAGGCGGCCATCGCCGCTGACGCGCGGGCCGCTTCGTGACGCACGGATTTTCCTCTCTCAAGCAACGCAACCAGGAGCGCGCACATGGCTGATACATCCAGGAAGGTCGAGATCCGGGACATCCCCACGCAGCGGCTCCGGGTTCGCGCGCGGCTGGTGGGCGAGGACGGCTTTCCCGTCATCTTCGTGCACGGCAACTGTTCCTCGTCCGCGTTCTTCGAGTCGCTGATGAAGACGCTGCCCGAGGGCTTCCGGGGCATCGCGCCGGACATGCGCGGCTACGGGCACACGGAGGCGAAGGCCATCGACGCGACGCGCGGCATGCGCGACTTCGCGGATGACCTGGTGGCGCTGATGGACACGCTGTCGCTGAAGCGCGCGGCGTTCGTGGCGCACTCGGCGGGCGCGGGCATCGTGATGCAGCTGTCCATCGACCACCCGGAGCGCGTGGCCGGCCTGGTGGTGGAGGCGCCGCTGTCTCCCTACGGCTTCGGTGGCACGAAGGACGCGGACGGCACGCCGTGCTGGGCGGACTTCGCGGGCTCCGGTGGCGGCACGGCCAACCCGGACTTCGTGCAGCGGCTGAAGACGAAGGACCGCTCCACGGAGTCGCAGACGTCGCCGCGCAACGTGATGAACGGCTGCTACGTGAAGCCGCCGTTCCGCCACCCGGACGAGGAGATGCTCCTGGACTCCGTGCTGGATACGCACGTGTCGGACGAGCTGTACCCGGGCAACTTCGAGAAGTCGGCGAACTGGCCGGGCGTGGCGCCGGGCACCACGGGCATGAACAACGCCATGGCGCCGGCCTACTACAACACCTCCGCCTTCGCGGCGCTGACGAAGGGGCCGGACGTGCTGTGGATCCGCGGCGCGGACGACGCCATCGTTTCCGACACGTCACTGTTCGACTTCGGCTTCCTGGGCAAACTGGGCGCGGTGCCGGGCTGGCCCGGGGATGAGAAGTACCCGCCGCAGCCCATGGTGTCGCAGATGCGCAAGGTGATGGATCGCTACGCGGCCAACGGTGGCCGCTACCGCGAGGTCGTCCTCCCGGACACGGGCCACAGCCCGCACCTGGAGAAGACGAAGGAGTTCCACGACCTGCTCGTCCCGTTCCTGCAGGAGCACGCCCGCTAGGCGTTCCTGACGTGCGGTAAGGCTCGCGAGGCCCTTCCGGGGAGCCCCTGGGGGGCGTCGTGTGTCCCGTGCGTCCACTCTCAGTCGCAGTCCGCTGTCGCCGCACCCTTCACCCAACCGGAGGTCCGCATGCGAAGCAACTGGAGTTTGTCGCTCACGGCCGCATTGCTGATGGCAGGTTGCGGGGCAGAACCGCCCGCGGAAGCACCCCCGACGCAGGAGTCCGTCGCCACGGCCGAGGCTCCGCTGGACGCGGACCTGGCCCCGTACTTCGACGCCGTCCCCACCTTCACGGGCAACTACCGGGTGGTGGGCACGTACACTCCGCCCACGTGGTCCTGGGGGCAGATTGAGCTGCTGGAAGGCAAGCAGCGCTTCCGCACGGAGTACTACAACCCGCGCACGCTGAAGCTGCGTGACCAGGACACGTTCCAGTCCAGCGACTACCCGCTGAAGACGTACTTCGGTTCGCTGAACCAGCAGCTGGTGAACGCGTTCAACCTCCACTACGGGAACAGCTGTGCCACGACGACCGGGGCCACCTGTCCCACGCCTGGCCCCACCAAGCCGGAGGCGCGCTTCGTCCTGCTGCACAAGGGGCGGGCCACCGCGGCGCGCACCTGTAACGTCAATCTGACGCCGACGCTGCTGGTGCACGGCGCCATCCAGGACGCGAACGTGTGGATGTTCCCCAACGGCAACAACGGTTCGGGCGGCACCTACGGCGGCGCGGCGCAGCTGACGGGCATGGTGCAGGACCTGGAGTCGAAGGGCCGCTGCGTGTACGCGGTGACGTTCGGCTCGTTCCACGGCGACAACTTCAACCACGCCATCCACGTGGCCAACGCCGTGCAGCGCGTGAAGGCGCTGCACCCGGGCGTGGCGCGGGTGGACGTGGTGGCGTGGAGCAAGGGCGTGCTGGCGGTGGACCCCTGGCTGGAGAACGCGGCCACGTGGGGCGGCTTCAGCACGACGCGCTTCTTCGAGCGTCTGGCGAAGGAGCAGGCGTCGCAGGTGCCGGCGTATGACGACTCGGTGCGCGTGTACGTGCCGCTGTCCGGCCCGCACAAGGGCATCGACCTGAACTTCCGCCACCCCATCCACACGCTGACCATCGCGAGCACGGCCTCCAACGCGCCGGTGGGCCGTGGCCCGATGCCGTGGACGTACTTCTCCGCGTTCCAGTGCGTGACGTTTGGTTATGACGTGCCCTGGTTCAAGAATCCCTACGCGGAGAGCGTGTGCGCGGGTTCCGGCGGCACGTGGCCGGACTACTTCCGCCGCATCTACCTGTCGAACATCACGGGCCTGTCCAGCACGGGCACGCCGGTGTCCAGCAGCACGCTGCAGACGCTGAACACGAACCAGGGCCTGTCCGCGTCGTCGTTCAAGTTCGACGACTACAACATGAGCCTCTTTGGCGCGGTGAATGACAGCGGCAAGTACGTGACGGCGTACCCGGGCCAGCTGCAGGCGGCGTATGACCTGCGTGGCACGTACCCGATTCCGGACCGCAGCGCGTCCGCGTGGGACAACATCGATCCGGACGAGAACCGCTACTTCCCCTGGCTGGACACGAAGCTCATCTACAACCCGCTGAACCCCTGGATTGCCGCGGGCTACATGCAGTCGAGCGACCACCGCGTGTGCCGCACGACGGCGTTCGACCCGGCGGGCTCGCCGTGCTTCGCCTTCCACGCGTACAACACGAACCAGAACCGTGAGGCGTACGACTCGCTGATGTACGGCAAGTACCGCATCATGGACGGCCTGGGCATGGCGGCGGCCATGGAGATGGGCGGCAAGTTCATCACGCGCCTGGCGGAGCACGGCGTGGATTCGCGCCTGCCGTCGCTCTACGTGCTGTACGGCACGACGGGCGGGGCGACCCCGTTCGAGACGGACGGCATGACGTCCACCACGTCCACGCTGCGCAGCGACGGCGTGCTCTTCGAGGCGAGCATCGCGGCGATGACCCAGCTCACCCAGGGCTGGACGGCCGCGAAGAAGACCGCCGACGCGAAGCAGGAGGGCATGGCCTATGACCACCTGAGCATGGGCATCACCCCGGCGGTGTGGAACAAGATCTCCACGCACTTCGTTTCGCGGGACTAGCGGTTCGTCAGGGCTGCTGCTGGGGGCGGGGTGGAACGCTGACTCCCAGCAGCATGCCCATGTCCCGGACGAGCTTGTCGAAGGAGTCCGCGCGGCGGGCGGCTTCGAGGTCGAAGACGCTCGTGAGGGCGGGCTGGTGGATGGTTGCTCGATAGCCTCCCGGCATTCGCTGCCCGAGCCAGCCCTTCGCGTCGCGAATACGCTCTGGATGCGATGGGGCGATTAAGTCAGCGGGTAGCCCGCGCTGGCCACGCAGGGATTCAGCGGCGGTGAGGAACCAAGCCTCGTACTCGCACTGTGCGACGACCACCGAGATGATCCGGTCGGAGCGTTGCTCACAAGCCCAGTCCAGGAGCTGCGGGCCCAGCACGCAAGGCAAATCATCGTCGGCGTCTAGCAAGACGAGGATGCGGCCCTCATCTCCAACCTTCCGGGCCATAAACTCAACGGCGTCTTGCAAGACGGCCTTCATGACGAGTTTGTTTCGCTTGACGCGAAGAGGCGGAAGCGGATCCGGATGGACTGGCGACTGCAGGTAGTGCGCCAGTCGAGTCACGAGAATGCGAGCAGCAGGAACCTCTCCATCTCCCTCGACGATGATTCCCAGTTTCATCAGGCGTCGTGCTCCCAGAGCTTGAGCAGATCTGGTTGAGGGATAGCTTCCCGATCGGGAGATAACTGGTTGGCTTTCAGTAGTTCTCCCGCCGTGTAAAGGCGGTCCTTCAATGCAGACCGGGTTGCTTCGTCTACTTTAGCGATGAGGCTCCTGCCCTGCTCAGAGACCACCGAGAGGATTTCGTCTCCATGGATGCTAGAGTCGTCGAGCAGGTCCGGGCTATGACTGGTGACGATGATCTGCGCGTACTGGGAGGCATCCCGAAGCGCATCGCGCAGTACGCCTGCAGCAGCGGGGTGGAGTGCTATTTCTGGCTCCTCAATGCCTATGAGCTGAATTTTTGGCTCGGATCGAGGCTGGAACATGGCGACCAGAATGCCTAGGGCCCTAAGGGAGCCGTCGGACATGTTGATCGCCGGAAACTGCGAGAAGTAATTCGTACCTATGGGCTTCTGTAGGAAGATCAGGGTCTCCATGTGGCCAATAGGGCCACGATTCACAGCCTCCAGGTTGGGAACAATCGCTTTGAGATAGTCCTCAATGCGGTCCTTCGTTGAAGTGGCATCCCGTTTCGTCAAGCGATCCAGAACGCTTGGAAGATTGGAGCCGTCCCGAGCAAGAAGTTCGCCCTTGTCTGGAGGCTGTGGTGCCCTGAGTTGGTCAGGGTTGAGGTGATAGAACCCCATGGCTGAGAGTGCATCGAAGATTGGGCGGAATTCTGGAAGCCCTGATGCATTGACCAGATAGAGGCGATCTTCTGTTGCGGGAGGCGCGACTGGATTTGGTTTGACGAGAAGGACTCCTCTGCGAACGTGGTACGTCGCAGTCCCGATAGAGCACTCTTCCTCCTCCACAACATGTTCGCCAAACTCCCTAACGCCGATGCCTACCGAGTAGTGACCGCAGGCTCCGTCAGGCAGGTGGAAGTCGAGACGAATGTCGAAGCGATTGGGGTTGTCGTTCGAATGATGCACGAGCAACTCTGCTCCGCCTCGGCTCCTGAGTGCGGAGTCCAGTGAGGTCCGCAAGGCATCCGTGATGAGTCTCAATGCATCCAGGAAGTTACTCTTGCCAGAGCCATTCGGGCCCACGAGGAACGTCAGCGGCCCCAAGGCGACGTCACAGGCCTCGATGCTGCGGAAGTTCCGTAGGGTCACGCGTGAAAGCAGGGGCGGTCGACGTCCTTGGGGATTGGGGGACGGCCCGGGGCTCTCAGCGGAAGGCATCTTGCGTTCTCCTGCAGTAACTCGTGCGTAGTGCGCACTTCATTGTGCCAGTAGGCCCATGATGCGGCAGGACGCAACATCCGCATCCTGAATCCAACAAATCCGTGGGCTTCGCTCTAGCATCCAGGGGCATGCCCATCGTCCACGACTGGCTGGCCCGGCGGGCTTCGCTCGCCCCGGAGCGCACGGCGCTCGTTGATTCGCTCCGGGGTGGGCGGCGCATCTCGTGGGCGGAGTGGAATGACTCCGCCCACCGGACCGCGCTGCTGCTTCGCGACCTGGGCGTGGGCGTGGGGGACCGCGTCTCCGTGCTGGCCTCCAACGGCGTGGAGACGCTGGACCTCGTGTTCGCCTGCGCCAAGCTGGGCGCCGTGCTCCAGCCGCTCAACTGGCGCCTGGGCGTGGAGGAACTCCACGGCCTGCTCTCCGATGTCGCCCCCTCCGTCGTCTGCTTCGGGCCTGAGTTCCGCGCTCAAGCCGACGCCTTGCGCCCCCGGTTTCCGGCGCACTGGGTCTGCCTGGCGGATCCGCTCTTCTGCTCCCGCGAGACCCTGACCGGCGCGCTGCCCTCCATCGAACTGGAGGCGGATGCTCCCTGGGTGCTGTGCTCAACCGGCGGGAGCACCGGCCTTCCGAAGTCCGCCGTGCTCACGCATGGCTCGCTCACCGCCAATGCCGTGAACACCGTCGTCAGCTGGGGCCTCACCCAGGACGACGTGGCGCTGCTCAACGCGCCCCTGTTCCACACCGGCGGCCTCAACGTCTTCACGCTGCCGCTGGTGCTTGCTGGCGGCGCCTCCGTCGTGTGCCGGTCCTTCGACGTGGCGCAGTGCTTCGACCTCATCCACTCGGGCTCCGTGAACCTCGTGTTCGGCGTGCCCACCATGTTCATCGAGATGCAGCGGCATCCTCGCTTCGAGGCCGTGGACTTCTCCCGACTCAAGCTGCTCATCAGCGGCGGCGCTCCCTGTCCCGCCCCTGTCTTCGAGCGCTTCTTCTCCCGCGGCGTTCCCTTCCGCACCGGCTACGGCCTCACCGAGGCCGGCCCCAACAACTTCTTCCTCCCTGACGCCGTCATGCGCTCGCACCCGGGCTTCGTCGGCGTGCCCCTCTTCCATGTCGACGCGCGCATCGACGGCGAACAGCGCCCCGGTGACGTGGGCGAACTGCTCCTTCGAGGCCCCCACGTGTGCGCCGGCTACTGGCGCCGCCCGGAGGAGACCGCCCGCGTCTTCGTGGACGGCTGGCTCCATACCGGCGACCTGGCCTCCCGCGACGCTCAGGGCCTCTTCCGCATCGAGGGCCGTGCCAAGGACCTCATCATCTCCGGCGGCGAGAACATCCACCCCTCCGAGGTCGAGAGCATCCTCGCCGGCCACCCCGAGGTCGCCGAGGTCGCCGTCATCGGCGTACCCGACCCGAAGTGGGGCGAAGTCCCCCGCGCCCTTGTCGTCCCCCGACCCGGTGCGGCACCCACACTGGAGGCGCTGGGGGCCTTCTGCTCAGGCCGGCTGGCCCGTTACAAGCTGCCCCGGACGCTGCGGCTGCTGGAGGCCCTGCCTCGCACCCCGGCGGGCAAGGTGGACCGGCGGGCGCTCACCCGGCTGCACGGCGAGCCCTGAATTTCCGTCCGTTGCGGCCGTCCCCCTGGATACCCCTGGGATGTGCCGCCGGACCTCCATTCGTAATATTTCGTCATGGGCCCGTAGCCCCCTGGAAATGTAGGGGTGAGAGGTTGCAGGTCGCGGCCCGGAGGCGGACCGCGGGGCCCGGACTTAACGGAGAGAAGCCCGGGCCCTCATTCGCCTCCGGTCCGCATCCCTCGCGGAGACCCGACCCATGGAGACAACCCCTCGCCCCACGACCTCCGAGGAGGCCACCATCCAGGTGCTCCTCGTCGAGGACGATGAACGCCTGGCGCGGCTCACCGCCCGCTACCTCCAGGAGCACGGCATCATCGTCACCGTCTCCGCCTCCGGCACCGACGCGCTCCTCCAGACGGCCCGCCACACCTTCGACGTCATCCTCCTGGACCTCATGCTCCCCGGCCGCGACGGCCTGGAGGTCTGCCGCGAGCTGCGCACCCGCACGGACGTCCCCATCATCATGCTCACCGCGCGCGGCGAGGAGGCCGACCGCGTCCTGGGCCTCGAGTCCGGCGCGGATGACTACCTGCCCAAGCCCTACTCGTCGCGCGAGCTGCTCGCCCGCATCCGCGCCCAGGTGCGCCGCGCTCGCGGCAAGGTGGGCCCTACCAGCCACCCCGTGCACGCGGGCCGCCTGGTGCTGGACCCTCGCAGCCTGAGCGCGTCCCTGGACGGCAAGCCGCTGTCCCTCACCACCTACGAGTTCAGCCTGCTGCGCGTCCTGGCCGAGCGCGCTGGCCGCGTCCTCAGCCGTGAGCAGCTGCTCGACCTGGTGAAGGGCAGCGCGGACGAGGTGTTCGACCGCTCCGTGGACGTGCACATCTTCCGCCTTCGCCAGAAGCTGGAGGTGGATCCGCGCAACCCGCGCCTGCTCAAGACGGTCCGCGGTGCCGGCTACATGCTGGCCACCGAGACCGAGGCGGAGCCGTGAAGTTCTTCCGGATGCCCATGGGCCTGCTCCCCCGCATCTACCTGGTGGGAGTCATTCAAATCCTGCTCGTGGGCGTGTCGCTCATGCTCGCGCGCGACCTCCTGCGCAACGAGTCCTGGCGCAACCGCTTCGACGACGAGCTGTCCTACTTCGTCGACGAGTGGTCCGCCCTGCGCGACACCCCCGCCGAGCTCCAGGCGTCGCTCGAACGCGCCCAGCAGCGCATGGGCATGCGCGTCACCCTGCGCGACGCGGAGGGGACGCTGCTCGGCA
The DNA here is from genome assembly GCF_003986945.1 of Corallococcus sp. AB018. Lineage (NCBI taxonomy): Bacteria > Pseudomonadati > Myxococcota > Myxococcia > Myxococcales > Myxococcaceae > Corallococcus > Corallococcus sp. AB018. The sequence continues at coordinate 17,897 of NZ_RAWR01000196.1, forward strand.
ACACGCGTCCGGACCCCGCGCCCCCGCTCAGGCCCGAGGAGCTCTCCGCCGTCAGCTCGCGCGTCACCCGCAGTGGCCCTCGCGGCCCGTTCCCCGGGGCTGGCAGCGGCCCTGGCCGCATGCTGGTGGTGAGCCCCTTTCCGGGCCCCATCCAGGTCTATGCCGCAGTGTCCCTGCCCCCGCCGCCTCCTCCTCCGGACGGCGACCGGCAGACGGCCATCATCGTGGGGCTCGTGCTGGCGTGTACCGCCATCACCTCCGTCGTCTTCGCGCGCACGCTCGCGGGCCCGCTGGAGAAGCTGGCGTCCGCGGCGCGTGCGTTTGGCGCCGGACGGCTGGACGTGCGCGCGGGCCTGCGCCGCAAGGACGAACTGGGCCTGGTGTCCGAGGCCTTCGACGAGATGGCCGGCCGCATCACCCAGTTGCTGCGCTCGCAGAAGGAGCTGCTCGCCAACGTGTCGCACGAACTGCGCACGCCCCTGTCCCGCATCCGCGTGGCGCTGGACCTGGCCGCGGAGGGCGACGCGCAGACGGCGCGCGAGCTTTTGCCCGACATCACCGAGGACCTGTCCGAGCTGGAGCGCCTGGTGTCGGACGTGCTCACCACGTCCCGCCTGGAGCTGGTGACGGAAGGCGCCAGCGGCGTGCCTCCCTTGCGCCTGGAGCGCGTGGACGCGAACGCGCTCCTGGACAAGGCCGCCGCCCGCTTCCACACCGCCCGGCCGACGCACCGGCTGGAGGTCCAGGTGGACGGCACGCTGCCCGCGCTGGAGGCGGACCCCGTGCTGCTGCGGCGCGTGTTGGACAACCTGCTCGACAACGCGGGGAAATACTCGGAGCCCGGCACCACCGTGAAGCTGCACGCTCGGGCGGCGGGCGACGGCCTCCAGGTGGACATCCAGGACCAGGGCATCGGCATCGAAGCGCAGGACCTGTCTCGCGTGGGCACGCCCTTCTTCCGCACCGACCGCAGCCGCGCTCGCACCACCGGCGGCGTGGGCCTGGGGCTGGCGCTGGTGCGCCGCATCCTGGATGCGCACCACGGCCGCCTCACGCTGGAGAGCCAGCCGGGCCAGGGCACCACCGCGCGTGTCGTGCTCCCCGGAGTGGGAGCGGTGGACACACCGGATGGCCGCCTCGCCGCGGGTCATCTTTCGTAATAGAGACGAGATTCGCCGAAACATTTCAAAACGTAGATAAGGGGCATGAAGGCCTTGAGCGAGATGCCGCGGGAAGCGCCGGCCCTGGCGCCGGTGGAGCTGGATGAGGACGAGGGTCGCAAGCGTGGCATTCCGCGCTGGGCCTGGGTCCTGGCAATCCTGGTGGTGGCGGGCGCGGGGGTGTTCTGGCGCATGCGCGCTGGAAACCAGGCGGACGCCGTCACCTACGACACGACCCCCGCCGAGGCCCGGAAGCTCACGGCCAAGGTGACGGCCACCGGCACCGTGGCGGCGCTGGTGACGGTGCAGGTCGGCAGTCAGGTCTCCGGTCGCATCCAGGAGCTGATGGTCGACTACAACTCGCAGGTGAAGAAGGGGCAGGTCATCGCCCGCATCGACCCGCAGCTGGTGCAGGCCGCGCTGGACCGGGCGAAGGCGAACATGATGGCCTCGCGCGCGAACCTCCAGAAAGCGCGCGTCAACGCGGACGTGGCGAAGAAGCAGGCCGTGCGTTCGCGCGAGCTGCGCGCCCAGCAGTTCATCTCCCAGTCCGAGCTGGAGACGGCGGAGTCCGCCGCCGCCAACGGGCAGGCGGAGGTGACGGCCGCGGAGGGCTCGGTGGCCCAGGCGCAGGCCGCGCTCAACGAGGCGGAGGTGAACCTCAAGTACACGACCATCGTGTCGCCCACGGACGGCATCGTCATCTCGCGCAGCGTGGACGTGGGCCAGACGGTGGCCGCGTCCCTCCAGGCGCCGGTGCTCTTCACCATCGCGGAGGACCTGCGGAAGATGCAGGTCAACACCAGCATCGCGGAAGCGGACGTGGGCAAGCTGCAGCCCGGCCAGAAGGCCACCTTCACCGTGGATGCCTTCTCGGGGGAGACCTTCGAGGGCGTCATCCGGCAGATCCGCAACGAGGCCATCACCGTGCAGAACGTGGTGACCTACCTGGCCGTCATCGACGTGCCGAACCCGGACCTGAAGCTCAAGCCGGGCATGACCGCCAACGTGACCATCGTCACGCAGCAGAAGGACCAGGCCCTGTCCGTGCCCAATACGGCCTTGCGCTACCGCCCGGTGCCGTCGCCGGACGCGGCCGCGCAGGCTCCGGCCCAGCAGGCCCCGGCCGGCATGCGCACCGTCTACGTGCTGCGCCGCCAGCCGGAGCAGAAGCCGCAGCCTGTCGCCGTGAACGTGCGCACCGGCATGACGGACGGCACGTTCACGGAGGTGGTGGAGGGTGAATTGAAGGCGGGCGACCGTGTCATCACCGCCGCGAACTCGGCGGCCGGCGCGACGCCTTCCGCGGCTCCGTCGGGCGCGAGCCCCCTCGGTGGTGGGG
>NZ_RAWR01000197.1:0-20342 GCF_003986945.1 Corallococcus sp. AB018
CCCAAGAGGTGCGCCTCCACCCTCTGCCCCTTGCGCCCTCGCCGCAACACCACGGCGGTGGCGTCCACGTGCGCCAGCGTCATGGGCCGCGCGGTGCCGTCCATCCGCCCCCAGTCATGCACCGCCGAGAGCGCCAGCGTGTAGCGCCCCGGGACAGGCGGCCTGCCGAAGAGGACGTGCTGCACGTCTAGGGCGACTTCAGCCCCCGCCAGGCGCGCGCTCAGCACGTCCGAGGCGAAGGCTTCCGCGTACACCGGCCCCAGCGTCCCTGTCGCGATGACGCCGGCCGGGTGGTAGTCGGGGTTGACGCGGTTGCCGTAGCGCCGCACCAGGTGCCCGGACAAGAGGGAGTAACCCTCCATCATCCCCAGCCACACCGAGTTGGGCGTGTCCCCGCCCACCATGAAGAGGCGCACCACCTGCCCCCAGTCGGACAGCGTGTCCCAGTCCTCTTTCCTCACGAGGCCCGCGCCCTCACCTCCACCCCACAGCCGCAGTCGAACCGGCGCCCCGAGAATGAGGCGGAACGACTCCCCCCTCCCCAAGGCCACCATGGGCTCCACCTGCAAGAAGCCTTCTTCGGTGCCCGCGCCCCTCCGAGGCAGCAACGTCCACGTCGCCGCGTCCATGCGCAGCAGGTTCGTCATCGGAGGTGCCGAGTCGGGCGCCGCGGGTGCAGAAGCCTCCTCCTCGGGCTGAGCCTCTCCCTCTTCATCCTCGTCGGAAGAGTTGTCGGAGAGGGCCTCCTCCAGCCTGCGCACGGTGGCGTCGAAGTCCTCTGGAGTGTTGGCCTCGTGCGCCCCTCCGGCCCCGGGCAACAGCAGCAACAGCGAGACGACTGCCCAACTCCCATGCATGCCCATGGACGCCTCCGTGGCAGGCCCCAGCAGGGGCGCTCAGCACAGAGGTTCCCTGTTCAGTCCGACAGGTCGGCAAACCGGGCAGGGAAGTTGACCACAAGAGTCACAGGCGACCCGGCCCGTTGGGAGTATGGACAGACGTGCCACGCGCCGTCGGGGCGCCAACCGAGGAGCTCAATGCCGAGAGCGAGAACTCGCGCGCCGCTTCTTCTGAATGCCTCGCACACCAGCGATGCGCTCCGCACTGCGGTAGAGCTTCGTGAGCGAGTAATCAAGAATCGACTGCCGCGACTGCAGGTATCGCTGAGCACGCACGAAGGGCAGGTAAACGCGGTCCCCCACAAGCACCTGCGCTTCGGAGAGGTTCTTTCGCGGCACCCAGCATCCCTCAAGAGAGCGGACCATTACCTCACCCAAAAAGGCACCTGCCAGCGGAACGAGCCATCTGACGAGATGCGGCTGCCCGAAGGCGTACTCGTCCGCTTCCGTCCAGAAGTGCAAATCAAGCTGCACCAATGCCTCCGGCACCAAGGACAACTCCGTCATGTTGATTTTTTCGAGCAGGCGATTGGGAAGCTCGCGTCGATAGCGAAGCATCTCGCGCGCCGGACTTTCAACGTCGGGCGACAAAGCAGCCTCGCATGGGCGCCACTCATCCGCCTCCGGAGACTGATACCGATTGAACTCAGCCACCATGCGAGGGCGCTCAACGAGGGGACGACTCTCGACGATTCGGTCGAGCAGGTCACCAACATCCGGTTCGAAGCGGCGCTCCTCCCTGGCCAGCACACGGCTTCGCTCCCGCAGCTTGCTCATGACTTCTTCCAAACGCAGGTCCGGCCGAAGGTGAACCAACGCACGCGCCTGGGCGAGCCGCGCCTCCTCCGAGAGAATGTCCGCAACAGTGGGACGAGTGACGAGCAGAACACCTCCTGGGGGCAATGGCTCCACGAGGTATGCCGGCGTGGATAGGACACGCTCTCGCCCCAGTCTCCTGACCATCTGCGGCCCCAGGATGTTGAGCCAATAGATGTCGTGAACGGTTTCGTAGGTCTCGGCCGAGTAGAAAGCTCCCGCCGACTGGGCCAGGTCCAAATCCGCTCGAGAATGGGCCACTCCATAGTGCGCCGGATACCAAGAAGCCCATGCGCGCACCAAGTCGAGGACGCGCTGGCTTCGCACGCTCACCTGCTGCGGCTCCTCGAAATGGGAGAATGGCTCGACAGTAAGGCCGATATTCCAGGCCTCGAGCCCCGCCACGTGCTCCTTGAGGTTGACCGAAATTCGCACGTGAGGTGAGGAGGAGCGCTCGAAGAAGATATTTGGACGCGGCTCCCACGTCTGAACGACCTGCTCCAGCGCCGTCCAGAAGTTCTCCCTGGAGAAGGGCCACTTGGATTCGAAGCGCTCCACGCCTTCGACAGTGGTGGGACGGAGGTCCCCAATGTTCAGCTCCAGTGCCTCGATAAAGCTCCTCATGCCTATGGAGCCCGAAGCGACTGGGCACCCCGCGCCGACGAAGATGACCGAGAAGTTGTCCGTAACGACCAAGAGGAAATCCCTCCGACAGAATGCGAACTCCACATGGGCACTGGCGTAGCCATTGTCCGGCAGTCCCAACGGCCAAGCATGTCATCGAATCAGGAGCGGCGCCTCTCCGCCTCTCGGTAGAACTGAGTGAGCGAGTAGTCAATCACCGCCTGTTGAGACGTCAGGTAGCGCTGGGCGCGAACGAACGGCAGCCACACTCTGCCTCCGATGCGCACCTGCGACTCCTCAAGCTGCTTTCTCAGAATCCATTCCCCGCCGAGGTTCTTCACCAACACCTGCCCCAAATACACCCCTACCGCAGGCACCATGTGCGCAACAGCCTTCGCCCCTCCGAGCCGTAGCGAGACATGCGACAGCAGAGCAACATCAATCTCCGTGAGCGACGACGGAGTGGCTCGGTAGATTGACTGCACTGAATAGAAGAGGAACTCGTCCAACCCCCTTGTCAGCTCCACATATTGAGAAGGAACTGCGTCCTTCTCTCTTACGTTCGCGGACAAGGCCGCGGTGGCCGGCAGCCACTCCTCCGGATCGGGAGGTCGGTACGCATTGAACTCGGCAGTCTTCCGTGGGCGCTCTGAGAGCGGGACATGCTCTATCTGATGCTTGAGCAGTGGCTCCACGTCCGGATGGAAGCGCGGCTCCACGGGAACCAGCGACGATGTACGCTCTCGCAAGGTGCCCATCACCGCCTCGAATTCGAGGTCGGGCCTGAGATGAACGAGCGCTCGAGCCTGGGCCACACGGGCTTCATCACTGCCAAAGTCCGCAGCAGTCGGGTGCGTCACCAGCAGGACAGAGCCGTTGGGCAACTCCTCAACGCAACTCCCGGGCACCGACAACAGCCGCTCCCGGCCAACAAGCTCAATCTGCTTCTTGCCGAAGACATTAAGCCAATAGACCTCATGAATATTGTCATCCGCGTACTTCGGTCTCAGGACTCCATCTTCGCCGAAACTGATGGGCTCCGCCAACTGATGGTCCATCATGCTGTGCGCCAAGACGCTGGTAGCTTGGTATGCCTCAGCCCAGGCCCGCACCATGTCCACGAATCGACCGCACCGCCCAGCATCGGAGAACCCTGAGAGGGGCTGCAAACTGAGCGAGAGCCGCATTGAGGGTTCCAATGGCGGAAAGTTAAGCGAGAGATTCAACTCCACCGCTGGCGGCTCAGTGCGATAGAAGCCTATTGACGCCCATTTCGAGAAGCGGCTTTCTTCGTATACCTTCCAGAGAGCAGCCCGAGAATACCTTCGCTTGTGCTTGCCTCCGCCCCCGACTACTTGAGGCATCCAATCCCCCGCGTACTGCTCAAGGATGTCGACAAAGGGCCCCAACGAGCGTTCGATCTCCGCGTTACAATCAAAAGACCCCTCAAACGAAAGGCGGAGGCAGTCCTCGTCATCTGACACTCGAATTCCCAGGTCCCTCATCACCAAAGCTCCTTCGACTTCACGATGCCCCACGACGTTACGACTCGGGACTGTTGGACTCCATGAAGGACAAGCGCCGCTTCCTGCCCACGAACACCGGCGATTCACGGTGGGGAAATCCAGACTACGGCCCCTCTGGATGGGCGACCAGAGGGGCGATCACCCAATCAGGGCCGGTACCGCTTCACCTCATGGAAGAACTGCGTAAGCGAGTAGTCCAGCAGCGATTGGCGGGACTGCATGTACCGGCGGGCGCGGAGGAGGGGCAGCCATACACGAATGCCGACGCGCACTTGGGACTCCTCCAGCTTCTACCGTGGTACACCACCCGGATCGCAAAAAATTAAACCAGAAAACAAGACACAACATGACGGCAACCATCACCGAGTCAGGGAAAACTGATGTTTCCTAGCGTGACGGTGCGGCGCCCGTCCGCATCCCAGAGCTTGAGTGTGAAACTCCCTTGAGTGGATTCGGATGCAGACTCAGCCTCTACCACCACGCGCTGGGTCGCCGAGCCGGGGGCCAAGGGGCCGGATTGCCACACTTGGAGGACCTGCAGTTCCTCGTTTGCCTTGCCCCTGAGCGTCGCACCCGCTGCTGTCCACGGTTGGGCGTCCGCGCCCGACTTGAGAATGATCTCTACAGCCACCCTGCGGGCTGCGCGATATGCATTAACAGTGTGACTGGCTGCTGCTCCTCCCGGGGCCTGGGTCACACGCTCGGTCACGTCGCGGAAGTCAACACCTCGCCCGCTGAGGACTTTCGTCGAGATGAGTCCCGTCAGCCCATCAGGAGCACTTCGCTCCGCGCGCAGGCGCTCATTCTCCTCTCTGCACTTCTCAGCTTCGATGCGCGCCTGACGAACTTCCTCCTGGTACGTCTCGACGCTCCTTTTGCGTCGATAGACTTCGACGTGAGCCTCCGACCGTGCGGGGTGCGCAACGAGGACAAACGTCGCGCTCACCGGGGCCGCGCCATCCTGAAAGCGAACCGTCAGCCTGAGCCGCTCTCCCGCCGAGATTTTCTCGGACGGAATCAGTCGCAAGGTAGTGAGCCCAGCGTCCACCATCGCGAAGCGCTCGCGTCCCTCGAGCATCAGCCCCTCTCGGCTCGCCTCCGAATCAAAGAGGAATACCGTCGAGAGCCCCGGGCTCACCGCCACTTCAACTGCTGGCTGAGCATCATCCGAGACCAGCTCGATTCGGCGAACGCTCAGCCCCACGGGGGATGCGGGCGACTGCGCCAGAGCCGCCCCTTCTCCCATGAGGAAGAGGGAGAGCAGCACGGCCGACACGGAATGATGCACGCGACGTTTCTCCTGGACCAAGCCAGCGGCGACACCGCTGGCGACTCACGGGCGTCTACTCAACAGCGACAAGTCATTCAAACTCACTCACTGCCTTGACCCAAACGGCAGAGTACACGCGAGCCTTACCGGTATCCCCTCCGCCGTCCTTAATTTTCAGTCCGCGGTTACGAGAGGTGTCCAGCACTTCCAGGCACACGGGGAAGCTCTCTCCGCGGAATCGCGCTCGAGTCAGTCGGACATAGACGCGGTCGGCAACAATGAGTCGCCCAGACAGCGTGGCCATGTCCGAGCCCAGGATGATCTGTGCAGCACCTTCCCTCACCGTTACGACTTTTTCTTCCCCCCTGACGAAGCTCGCAGCCTCCTCGTCCCCAATTTTCATGCCCAGCATCTTCATGCCGTTAATGGCGCCTACCGGGCACGGCTCGGGCTCAGGCGGCGAGCGCACCTGCGGGCCCGTGCAGCCAAGCGCGCCGCAGAGGGCCATCGTCGCCAGGGCAGTGCGGACGTTCCTCGTAGCCTTCTTGGCAGGCACCGGTGGGGAGGAAGGGGTGTCACTCTGGAGTGTCGTCACGGTGGCAGTCACCTCGGGAAGCGTCGCGGGAGGCGCGACGGCCGCAGGTGTTGCCTCCGGCCCAGTGGGAGCTGCGGCTCGGGCAGCTTGAGGTTTCTTTGTATATGTCGCTACTTCTTGACTGGGGGCGGCGGGGGCTTGGGCCCCCGGCGGCGAAGGCGCCCACTGAAAGAGAAACGCTCCTGCGGCCAGGGCACCGACCAGCAGCCCCACACCCAGCACACGCCCCATCCTGAGTCGCGAGAGGAACGAGCGCTGGCCCACCCCGACGAGGGGGACCGCCAGCGCGGATTCCGCCGCAACCTCGGCGGCGCCCAGCCTATCCTCCAGCGCAGAGCCCAGCAGCTCCGCCTCAACAGGCGACGTGGCGGCAAGCGCCGGTAAGGACTGGGGCAGCAACTCTGCGGGCGGGCCTTCCCCGGGGGCCTCCGGCAGCTCCGGCCCGGGCGCCTTGCCACGGCGCATCTGGCGCAAGGGGACTTTCACCCACCGGGCGAGCTTGTTGCGTGCGAGATGCTTCGCCTCGCCCTCGTTCTCGGTGGTAGCCGAGTGCGGGCCATACGTGTCGCATAAGGGGACGTCCCACGCCTCCCCTTCCGCCCCGGCCGGCACCTCCTCCAGGGCTTCGCAGACTGCCTGCGCACTGGGGCGCGCCGCAGGCTCCTTCTCCAGCAGCCGCATGCACAGCAGGCCCAGCCGCGCCGGGACGAAGCGGTTGGCGAGGTGGGGAGGCACGGGCACCTTGCCCATGACGCCCTCGACGTAGTCCGCGTCCGTCGATGCATCGAAGGGCCACCTCGCCGTGAGGAGGCGATAGAGGACAATGCCCAGGGCCCATATGTCGTCCGAGGGAGCCGACACGTAGCGGGCGCCCGCCTGGCCCAGGTGCTTCCGCATGAAGCGCCAGGCCTCGGGGGGCCGGTACTCCATCGTCCCCGGCGGCAGCATGGACTGGGTGACGCCGGGGGCGCCCGTGTAATCCCCAATCCCGTAGTCCACCAGCACCGCCAGCCCGTCCGCGGCGCGCACCATGACGTTGGCGTCCTTCACGTCCCGGTGCACCACCCCCGCCCCGTGCGAGGCGGCCAGCGCCCTCGCCACGTCGAGCGTCACCTTCGCCACCTGCCGGGCCGAGGGGTTCTCCTCCTTCACCCACACCCCGAGCTTCCGCCCCTCCACGTACTCCATGGCGATGAGGGCGAAGTCGCGCTCCCCGGCCTGCCAGTAGGAAAAGCCGCGAATCCCCACCACGTTGGGGTGCGTCAAGCGCAAGAGGATGGAGACTTCCTTCTCCACCCGCCCCTCCACGCGCTGCCGCTCCACGAGCTTCAGCGCGCACGGCTGCCCGTCGTTTGTCGCGAGGTACACGGTGCCGAAACCACCACGGTCCAGTTGCCTCACCACCGTGTAGCCCTTCACCACGTCCCCGGGGGACAGCACGGCCGGGGGGCCGTCATCCCTCATGGCGACGTCCTCCTGGAGACTCCGTCGGACAGCAGGACTACGGCCACGCGCATGCCACTCCCTCCCCGGCGCCAACCCACGCTACCAGAAGCCCAGGGAAATCGCGTGACTCTTCTCCCACACGTGATTACCGGACATGGGAGGGTGGCACACAGCAATACCCAACAGGTGAAGTCCGCCGGCATTCGAGGTATTGTTTGCATGGAATGCATCTCCCTCCCGACGTCCACGCCGCCGTCCCTCCGAAGGCTTCCCCCCGCCCCTTATCCGCCATCATCGGAGATACCCTGCGCGCGGCCCGCCTTCGCGCAGGCATGAAGCAGGTGGAGGTGGCCGAAGTCGTCGCCATCTCCCGCAACGCATACAGCCGGCTTGAAAGAGGACAAATGCTCCCCAGCGTCGCGACGCTGTACCGGCTATGCGCTGCTCTCGGCGCCACTCCCAACGAGTTGCTGGGCTACCCCACCCTCCTGTCGCCGGACATCGCCGCCACCACCAAGGACGCCCTGCGACGGCGTGTGCACCAGTTGGACACGCGCCAGGCGCTCGCCCTCGTTCAGCTTCTCTCTGGCGTGCGCTGAGGAAGCATCACCGCCATGACACGTAGCAACTCAGGTATACTTACCTGCACCTTATGAATGAAGAACTCGCAACCCAAATCGGCTCCGTCGCCCGCCTCGCTCGGGAGCAGATGAGCCTGACGCAGGTTCAAGTCGCGGAGCGCGTGGGGCTGGCCGCTGCCGTCTACAGTCGCGTGGAGCGCGGGCACATGATGCCCAGCGTCTCGACGCTGTACCGCATGTGCGTCGCGTTGATGGTTTCCCCGGAGGACCTACTGGGCCTCACCGAGTCCACCGACAGCGAGGCTCGGGCTCGGCCGGAGGACGACGCCACCTTGCGCCGGCTGATATTCGTCGCTCGGAAGCTCGACGCAGGGAAGTTGGACGCCCTCGTCCACGTCGCCACCGAGTTGGCCCGCTGAAACAGTTCCCTGGGAAGGGGAAGGCGCCGCCGAACGACTCGCGCGTCCCCTTCTCCAACGCCAGCCCAGCTGTGGTCGACGCGTTGACGTCCTGAGCGGGAGACGGCCGCGGCGCCGACGGGGCGCCCACACCGGCAGGCGAAGGGGCCCGGCTACGCCGCGCCACACTCCCGGAGCGCTTCGTTCACCTCGGCGAGCCATTCCTCCAGGTGCTTCTTCCTCGCCAGAAGGCGCCCCACCTCGTCCAGTCCCGCCTCCGCGTCGACACGGCGCTCCTTCGGAGCTTCGGCCTCCAAGTCCTCGCGCACCTCCAACGTGAGGACGTCGCCCGCGTGAATGGGTACGTCACACCACGTCAGGTGCTCACGGTACTGCCTGCCCACGGAGCCTCCCACATGGAGCGTCAACTCCGGGTGGGCGTTGGACTCGTCGTCGGGGCGGCGCACCCACGTCAGAATGGAGGAGAGGACGCCGAAGTCCGGCACCCCCGCCGTGGCGAGGTGCCGGCCATTTCGAGCCACGCGAAAGCAGAGCATCGACGGCCTACTCCTTCTTCAGGGCAACCAACTCGTGTGCGTCCAGCCCCTCCGGGTAGAGGCCGCCCTCGCCGAACTCCACCTTGTCGCGCATCTGCCCGCCCGCGGACACGACGAGGGCCGCCTCCCTGGCGGCCTCCGCGCGCCCGTAATGCCCCGTGGGCTGCGACAGGGCCACGCCACGCAGGGCATCGCGCATGTCCCCCGCCGTCGCGAAGCGCTCCTCGGGGTCGAGGCGCAGGGCCTTGTGCAGCACGGCTTTGACGTCGTCCGAGAGGGTGGCCACCGCCTTCTCGACGACGTCCGGGCTGAACGTCTCCATGAGGGCCTGCATCTGCTGCAACGGCAGCGTGGGAGGCGTCTCCGCCCGCTGACGGCTCTCCTTCGCCGGCACGGGCGGGACGTCGTGCACCTCGAAAAGGTGGTTGCCCGTCATGACTTCCACCAGCAGCACGCCCAGGCTGAAGACGTCGGAGCGCGGCGTCAGCCCCGCTTTGCGCAAGTACTCCGGGCTGGCGTACGCCACGTCGCCTCTCAGCAGGCTCTCTGGCGACTCCTCACGCCCCACCAGCAATGAGTACGCAGAGCCGAAGTCCAGCACCTTCACCTCCCCATGGCGTCCCAGGGCAATGTGCCGGGGGCTCACGTCGCGGTGGACAATGCCCAGGGGCGCGCCCTTCCCCGACGTCAGCGTGTGCGCGTAGTGCAGCGCGTCCGCCACCTCCGTCCCCACGTACAGGCCAAAGCCCTCCGAGAGGGGTTGCCCCCGCACCACCGCTGCGCACACCAGCGTCTCCAGCGAGGGGCCATCCACGTACTGCATGATGACGTAGGGGACGTCCTCCACCTCGTCGACTTCCACGTGGAAGACTTGGGCGATGTTGGGGTGGTCGAGGCAGAAGGCCAACTCCACCTCCTCCGCGAGCCGCTTGCGAGCCATGTACGAGGCAGGGCTGGCGAGTTGGCGGACCAGACAGGGGCCCGACAGCGTGCCGTCCGCCGCACGCCGCTGGGCCCGCAGCAACCTCTCGCGATTCGGCCGCACCTCCAGCTCGCGCACTGCCTCATAGCGCACGCCCCCTACCTCGAAGAGGAAGTGCGCGTCAGTACGTGTCGGGAGGGTTGGCACGCGGGGCGGCGCCCCTTCCGTTGTCACCTCGTCCGGATGCTTCGTCATGGCTGTGACTCCTCCTCAAGGAAGGGGACGCGGCTTCATGGACACGCCCCTTTGCAGCCGAGCTACCCACTCAACCGCAAATTGGTCAAATTGACTTCACCTGCGAAGTAACATGACCTCTCGCCTCTGGGAAGCCTCTGACTCCTGCGGCTGGACAGGAGCACCTTGATTCCGGACCGCCAACGCACCATCTCCCATCCTGGGTACGAAGGGCCCCAGCCTTACCCCCCGATGAGCCGTGACTCACGAGTGAAACCGTTGACTGGGCCCCGATTCGCTCACTGGCCCCCCGCCCCGTCGGAGGAGAGCGCCTGGCTCTCACGGAGAAGATGAAGGCACGGAACGAAAGCGAGGAGACATTTGCCACGAAGGTGAGCGCGCTGGGCCTTTTGCGCGAGGAGTCTCGCGCGCTTCCGAGAGGGCTCCACGGGCTCATGGACGCGCCGCATGTACCAGAACAAGGGGGGGCGGGGACTTCGACGGCGCCCGCCAGGAAAGGCGGGAAGTGCTCGCCGCGAGAGTCACGCCCCACCACCGTGCCATCGCCCAGGTGCCGCTCAACGAGCTGGCCGACGAGCCGTAACGATGGGCGCAAAGCGCCTCTCCGCAGCGGTGTATGCCGGGAGGAGAAGTCACTCGCGCCCTCGAGCTGTGGCCCGCGCTCAGACGGGCGTCACCTTGTCGAAGGGGCGCACCACCTCTTTGCCGTCGGAGACGCGCGCCACCGTCACCGTCTTCGCCTTCTCGTCGACGGCCTTCACCTTCGCCGAGAAGGTGCCCCGCCCCTGCTTGTAACGCACCTCCTGCCCCGCCGCGTATGAAGCGGAAGCCTCGGGGCTGAGGCTGGGGGTGGTGGCCGTCGCGGTGCGCCCCGCCGCACGCACGCGCCCGCGCCCGCGCCCGCGGAGCTTCTGGGGCGCAGGCCCAGCCCGCGTGGGGTTCGACGCAGCCTGCGGCTTCACCCACTTCCGCACCGGCACCGAGGGCGTGCGCTTCGGCGCGGCAGGAGGCACGGGGGCGCGCTTCGGCACGGACGCCGCAGGAGTCCGGCCAGGCGCAATGCCCAGGTACTGAGCAATTTGCTCCAACAGCTCCAACTGCCGGCCCAGTGTCTTGCCCACTTCCTCCGCAACCGCAGCCTGAATGGTACTCCGCATGTCGTTCTGCATGTGCTCTCGCTCTCTTTCCTCGCGGGCTGGCTGGCCCGCCTATTCTTCAACACGACAACAGTCAGCCTCTTGCACTCACGCTACACCAAGGAGTCCGCGTCTTCGGACGCCTGTCTCAGAATGAAGCCTTCACTTCGCGCCAACGCACGCGCTGCGCTTCCCACGTCCCCGCGTGAGCAATGGCCCGCAGGCCTCGCTCGCTGAGGGGCTCCTCACCATCCACGGCCTCGAGGAACAACACCTCCTCCTGTATGTCCGGCGCCAGCAGCTGCAAGTCCAGCAGGTGCGTCACACGCGCCCGGGTGAAGCCCAACTGGCAGGCGACGTCCGCTGCGCTCGCCACTACCCCTCGCACAATGATTGCTTCCACATGGTGCGCCAGGGCCAGCATTCGCGCGACGTGCGCTGGTCGGCGAACCACCTCTCGCGGCGAGGGGCGCACCCCCTCTCGGAAGCCCACCTTCGCCCGACGCACGCGGTGGAACTGCGCGCTGATGAGGCCAACCTCCGTCGGCCGAGACTCGGGGCTCGCGCTCACGCCGCCACCTCCTTGCGCCCGGGCATCGCGGGTTCACCGGCATGGGCAAGGTGCACATCCACGCGATCCGTTTCCTCGTCCACCACGACTCGGCCGACGAGGGCCCGCAGCAGGCGCCCCCGGTTGGTCGCCGTCAGGGCGTCCCACACCGCGTCGAAGTCCGCCAGGGTCTGGACCACCCACGCCGCCTCCACCTTCTCCCTCTCCATGGCGTCCAGCGCGTGCTCCACCTCCGCCAGCCGCTTCTGTATGCCGGTGACCTCCTCTTCCGCGGCCATTAGCTTCTCCTCGACGATGCGCCGGGATGGGCCCTCCAGCTTCGAGAGGGAGTCCACCCACTTCGCGGACTCCCCGGCGCGCTTGGCCAAGTCCTTCGGGAGCTGCGCGCGCTCTGCGCGCAGGGCCTTGTGCTTCTCCTCCAGCCGCGCCGTGAGGCGGGCGTGTACCTGTGCCGCGAAGCCCCCACTTACCGAGACCTCCCGCAGCCGGGCGACGACGAAGTCCTCCAGGGCGGCTGCCGGAAGGGGAGAGGCCTGGCACTCCTCCTTCCCCTTTTTGTCCCGGGTGACGCAGCGGTAGTAGCGGTACTCGCGCGTGCCCTTGCGAGTGGAGCCGGGCGTCATTGCTTCGCCGCATAGGCCACACCGCAAGAGTCCCCGCAGCACGTAGTCGGGGTTGCGCCCGTGGGACTGGAGGCCGGGGCCTCGGCCCTCCAGCATGTCCTGCACCCGCTGGAAGGTGCTCCTGTCCACAATGGCCGGGTGCTCGCCTGGGTGCGTCTCGTCCCCGTAGGGAACGAAGCCCGCGTACAGGGGGCTCCTCAAGAGGCGCAGCACATCCTGCGTCGTCCACTTCCGTGCCGCGCGCGTAGTACCGCTCTGGGCCTCGTACCGCTTCGTCCTACGCCCCGTCTCGTTGAGGAGGCGCGCCACCGCCGAGGCCTGCTGGTGCTGGAGGTACAGCTCGAATGCCTCCCGTACCACCACCGCCTCATACTCATTCACCACGAGGCGCTTGTCCTTCACCTCGTAGCCCAGCGGTGCGCGCCCTCCCGTCCACTTTCCCTTGCGCCTTGCGGCGGCCACCTTGTCCCGCGTGCGCTCGGAAATCATCTCGCGCTCGAACTCGGCGAAGCTCATCAGCATGTTCAACGTCAGCCGCCCCATCGCGTCCGCCGTGCTGAAGTTCTGCGTCACCGAGACGAAGGAGGCCCCCGCCGCGTTGAAGCGCTCCATGACTTTCGCGAAGTCGAGGAGGCTGCGGGAGAGGCGGTCCACCTTGTACACCACCACCACGTCCACCCGGCCCGCGTCCACGTCCTGCAGCAACCGCTGGAAGGCGGGCCGCTCCATGTTCGCGCCGGTGAAGCCGCCGTCGTCGTAGCTCTCATCCACCAACACCCAGCCGGGCTGGCGTTGCACGTACGAAACACAGGACTCGCGCTGGGCGTCCAGCGAGTTGAATTCCATCTCCAGGCCCGCCGCCGTGGACTTGCGCGTGTAGACGGCGCAGCGCTTCGCGTCCGAGGGCGGCGACTTGCTCTTCCTCATGGCCCCTCCGAGCCCTCTGTCGTTATCGGGTGCACCGGCTCTGCGCTCGAGGCCTCCTTCTCCTTGGCGAACTGCTCCGCCACGGCCACCAGCCGCTCCAGGTTGTCGTTGAGGCGCGTCAACTGGCGGACGAGCTGCGGCATCGTCCCCTCGTAGAAGCGCTGCCCCATGTGCGTCTGGAAGAAAGCCGGGCCGGTCATCGCGTCACCGCCTTCGAGCCGTCGGCCTTGAGCCCGAAGAAGGAGAAGCCATTCCAGGCCGTACCCGTAATCAGCTTGGCCACGCTGGAGAGGCTCCGGTGAAGCTGGCCGCCGTATTCGATTCCGTCCTCGCGCACCGTCACCCGGTGCTGCGCGCCCTTGAACACGCGCGTCAGCACCGTGCCCGGCGGCGGCAGGCGCGCGTCGCGCCCGTCCGCAGTGGCTGCGCGCCCCTCCGCAGGGACTGGAGGAGGCGGCGTGGTGGGCTTCGTTTCCTCCACCTGCCGCATCCGCCAGCGCTCGGGCAGCTTGTCGCCCAACTCCGAGATGCGTGCCACGGCGCGCGTGGAGAGCCCCCCTTCGGCCAGCTCCTGAATCCGGAAGGCCAGGCGCTTCTTCAGGTAGTCCCGGTTGCGGCTGCGCGTGGGCTCGCCGTACACCTCCAGGTACTTCTCCGCCAAGTCCGGCACCGACATGCTGGCCAGCGCGGCCAACTGCTGTGGCACGTCCGCCAATTGCTTGCGCGCGGCGCGCGCAGTCTCCTTCTTCGCCACGGCGTCTCCTTTGCCCAGGGCAGCACGCCCTCGGGCGAAGGCCATGGACGCTCTGTCCCCAAAAGAAGACAAGTCGAGAGTCCGCGGCTCAGCCATGCGCGCCCTCCTCCGCGCTCCAAGCCGGCGGCTGTTGTTGCGGCTGTGTATGCCGGCGCAACCACAACTCCCAGAGGGCCTCGGACAGCACGTCGACTGCATCCTCGCGGCGTTGCCGCACGGGGAGTGGCCGCTCATCCACCGCGACGTCATGCTCAACCTGCTTAGACATTCTCCGGTTCATCACCATGACCAAAGCCACCTGCAAGCATTTGGGGACACGCCGCACGTCTCCACACCCCACGGCTGCCTGCCGTGACGCACTCACCACAGAGGCCAGCTATCCGCTGGCATCCTCCGCGGTGTAGTCACTGTTGCGTGCGCGCCAGTCGTGGGAGTGGGGGAAGTCCTCCGCCGAGACGAGGCGTGTGCGAGACAAATCCAGCACCACAGCGCGGCGGCGGTTCATCCGCCCGTCGAAGCAAATGCGCTCGTTCAGGGCGACGACGTAGCCGCCCTCGCGGAGATTCTCGTGCAGCAGGCGCCGCAGCGCCTTCGTGTCCACCACCTCGCCCTCGTAGCCGATGCGCTTGCAGTGGGCGCGGAAGGCGTCGTAGGCGCTCTCCAGGTGCAGGCAGAAGCGCTCGCCCTCGAAGACATAATGCACGCGGTGCCGCAGCTCCCCCTGAATGGCCATGACGCCCAGCATCTCCAGGAAGGCGTCGAGGGCGTTCTTCACTCCGACTTCCGTTTCGAGGATGTCCGCCAACACCGCGTCGACTGCTTCGCGGGCTCCCAAGTCTTCGGGCAGCACGTGGCCGCACGCCTGGGCGTACTCCTCGAAGAGGTGCAGCCCCAGCAGCATGGCCACCACGTTGTCGACGACGCGCGGAGGCACTTCCCGACCCTTCAGGAAGACGTCCGCCACGGCCCGGGCCACCTGGAAATCCGCGTCGAAGTCTCGTCCCAGGCAGAATTGAATGTAGCGAGGCGCGAAGAGGGCCAGGTTGACGGACTTCAGCTTGCGGAAGGCGGCCCGGCAGTCGCGTCGCTTCAGCGTCGCCTTCTCTGGGTTGACGGTGAGAAGGCGCTCGAGGAGAGCGGCCTCCGTGGGACGCGTCTCGCCCGCTACGCACAGCGGCGCGTGCAGGCGGTAGCTCACCACCGACAAGTCCGAGCGGCCCCGCTCCTCCGTCTCCCCGCGATAGAGGCGCCGCATGTAGCGGTGCAACATCTGCAGTCGGTGGAGCGGCATGTCGTAGGGTTTGTACTCGTCCGCCACCACCGGCACGGAGCGCGTGGCGGACAGCAGCTTCACCAACGCAAACTCCGTCTCCGTCACGCTGTAGGCGTCGGAGGACGGCACGCCGAAGAGGGGCCAGAAGACATCGGTGCACATGCTCGACTTGCCGCTGCCCTGCGTCCCGTGAATGAAGAGGAGCGGGAAGGAGCCCACCTTCTCCATGAGGCGCGGCTTCATGGGCGTGGCGAAGAACCACCCCAACATGGGCAGCACCACCTGCGGCGTGTTGAGCTGCGGCAGGTACTCGAAGACGGTGCGCGCCACCTTCGCGAAGGTGTCGTCGTCCGTGGCCTCGTACCGGATGCGCGATTCGAGCGAGGTGCCGTTCGGCAGGTACGCCACCGGGGAGGCCGAGAGGAAGCCCTCCGTCCCGATGGTGCACCCAGGCGCCACCCAGACGTGGTGCTCACCCCGCTTGAAGTCTCCCAGCGTGGTGGTGCCCGGAAGGCGAGGCACGGGCCGGCGCGCCACCGCGCGCAGCAGGCCCTGCACATTGTTGTCGCTGCCCGTCCACTGCGTGTGGACGGAGGGCAGGTGGTGCAGCAACTCCTTGCGCGAGTTGAAGGCCCGTCGCGGCAAGCGCGCCCCGTCCAGGGTGGTGCCCTTGTCGGTGCGGACGTCCCCGAGGAACACCTCTCCCTCCTCGGTTTCCACGAGGGCCCGCGGCGTGAAGGTGAATGAGGAAATCGCCTTCGCTTCTCCCCGCTGCGTCACCGTGTAGTAGCAGTACGCGTCCTCGTACACCTCGCCGTCGATGGTGTCGTCGCCGCTGTTTCCCTTCCCGCCTCCCTTGGAGTCCGCGCCCTCCGCGCCCTCTCCCGCTGGGGAAGTGCGCACGGCGCGGGCCATGGACAGCCGAAGCTTCTGCGTCGCCAGGCCAGTGCGCACCTCCAGAAGGCCCAGGTACTTCTCCTGCGTGGACGGCGGACGGTGGGCGATGGCCTCCAGGATGGGCTTGAGTCGGTACTCCACGTCCTGGGCCGGCACCGTGGCCAGGCGCTCCACAGCCGTCTCGATGTCGAAGACGACGTCGTAGAGCTCGCAGCGCACGTCGGGCTCGCGGTTGACGCGGCAGAAGCCCATGCCCTGGAGGGAGTGGCAGGGCGGCGCCACGGCGCCATCCTCGCGGGCGGTCGCCATCACCTTCTCGTAGGCCTTGCGGATGTAGCCGACGCCATCCCGGCCCTTCAACTTCCCGAGGCCACGCCGGTCGTACTCCAAGACGAGCTCGGTGATTTCATCGAGGCCCAACTGCTTGTGCGCGAAGAAGCGCACCATGTTGAAGATGGCGACGCTCCGGTCCTCCGCGCCCTCCTGCCACAGGCGCTGCACCGGGCCGCACATCTCCACCGGGTGAGCCCAATCGTACTCCCCCGTCTCTGTCCGGCGGGCCTTCACCGTCCCCAGCGGTGCCGAGGCGGAGGGTGCCAACGGCAGCGCCACCTGGGCCGGACGCGCCAGGTTCTCCACCGGCGGTTGCATCGGCGCTTTCAGCAGGCGCTCCAAGAGCTGCGGATCCTCGACGCGCTCGAAGCCCGCGAGCGCCCGAGCTGCTCGGTGAGGCCGCTCCGCATTCCCCACCCCTTTCCGGCTGACGGTGCCCACCACCTTGATGATGCGAGCCACGTCGTGGATGGAGTCCACGTGCACGCGCTCCGACTGGAAGCGGGCGCGTACCTCAGCCTCGAAGGCCTTCAGGCCCGCCTGCGTGCGCTCGTGGCTTTCGCCAGCGAGGGACTGCGGAGGCAGGGCGAACCACAGCTGCGCCCCGTTGCCGCTCATCACCAGCCGTGGGCGCACGAGTCCCTGCGCTTCGCACCACGCCGCGGCGGCTTCCGCCACCTGGAGCGTCAGCGAGAGCTCATCCTCGGTGCTGGCCGTGTCCTTGGGACGCACGGGGTCCAGGTCCACCACCGTGGCCGTCACCACCTCAATGTCCTTGCTGCCCGCCCCAGTCCGCAACGGGCGGAGGACGTTGGGGGCCAGTTCGAGCAGGCGCCGGGGGCGCGGCTGAATGCCCACGTATACGTTGCCGGCGGCATTGGCCTCGACGCAGGCCGCGACGAAGGCCTCCTCGTCGTCGAAGAAGCCCAGACCGACGATGCCACCGCCACCCGGGCGGATGACGCGGACTTCACTCACGCCGTGCGGCGCGTGCGTCAGCCACCGCCAGGTGGCGCGGATGGCCTCGGGGTTGGGAGTGATTGGAGTGGTGTCAGAAGGTGTCGTCATCGAAGGTGCTCACTCCCTGCAGCGGCTCAGTGTGCGTGGCCCGCGCCGGCCACCCCCAGCACCGTGGCGTACTGCTGGCGGCGCTCCGCGTGGTGGCGCCGGAGCAGTGGCACCTTCGCGTCGACGAAGTCGATGAGGACGGCGCTCTTCTTCTCTTCGTGCGGACGCATCAGGCGTCCGAGGCGCTGGACGGTTCGTCCGCGCGCGCGGCCGGGGTACGCCAGGAAGACGCGCGAGAGGCGCGGCAAGTCCAGCCCCTCATCCGCCAGGCTGGTGGCCACCAGCACACGGACTCGCCCGGCGCGGGCCTGGTCCAGGAGGGCTTTACGCGCCTCGCGCGGCACCTCGCTCGTCAACGCGGCGGCCGACAGGCCCGTGGCCGAAAGCCGCTGCGCCAGCAGTTCGCAGTGGTCCACCCGGCCGGTGAGGACGAGACACAAGTGGCCTGCCCGGGCTTCGCGGGCCACGGCGCCGAGGACGAGGTCGTTGCGAGCCTTGTCCTCCGCCAGCGCCTCCAGCATGGGCGCGTAGTCCGCAGCGCCGCAGTATGGGTAGTCGAAAGCCGTCTCCACAGCGCGCACTTCGGGCACTACCAGCACGCCCCTCGCGACGAGGTCCTCGTGCTTCACCACGGCCAGAGGCGCGCCCAGGTAGAAGCGCAGGAGGGGCGTCAGCCCGTCCTCCCGTTCGGGCGTCGCCGTCAGCCCCAGCCGGTAGCGCGCCGGGCAGCGATCCACGATTCGATGGAAGGCGCTGGCGGCGATGTGGTGGGCCTCGTCGAGGACAAGCAGGCCGAAGCCATGGAGGAAGGCGTCGAGCCTCGCGTCCTCCCATCGGGAGAGGGACTGGACGACAGCCACGGTGACGGCCTTCACCTCCTCTTCCCCGGCGCCCACGAGGCCTGCCTCCAGGCCCAGGCGCTCGCGCGCGTGCTCGCGCCACTGTTCTGCCAAGTCCAAGGTGTGGACGAGGATGAGCGTCGGCGTGCGGAGCCGTGCGATGGCCCCCACAGCCAGGACGCTCTTCCCAGCCCCGCATGGCAGCACCGCTGTCCCCTGGGTGGCCTTCGCCAGCCGCTCCACGGCCTCGGCCTGGTAGTCGCGCAAGGACACCGCCGGCAGCTTCGCCAGGCGCTTGGGTGGCAGCACTCGTGCGTCCTCGAAGGACAGCGTCAGGCCGGCCTCGTCCGCAGCCCTTCGCAGCAGGTGAATGGCCCCGCGCGGCAACACCAGCTCGCGCCCCTCCTGGCGGAAGAAGTACAGCGTCTGGGGCTCCGCTCCCGGGCGTTTGCGCAGCCGCACCAGCTTCCAATACGCGGGGTTGGGCAGGGAGAGCACGCGGCAGAGGCCCTCGAGCACCTTGGGCGGCACGTCGCCCGCTGCGAGCCGCAGCCCGGCGTCCACGCGCACGCGCAGCGTCCGCCTGGCCGTGGCCGCGCACGCGTTTCGCGAAGGCGCAGACGGCGCGGCCCCCACCCTGGAGTCCTGGGTGCGAGAGATAACACGTCCCCCGTCCCCGCGCATTTCGGAGAAGTCTTCCACCATTCTTGTCGTCCTCAGAGAGGCGCGTCGGGGGCTCGCAACGGGCCCCCTTCGCGCAGGGCTACGGCAACCGACTTCAGCGGGGCACGCTCACGGACCGAAGGGATCCACGTCCGCGACACTCTCCGTGGAGTATTCGGCCACGAGGGAGTCGACGAAGGCGCGCGCAAGCTCGCCCTTCGACGCCGGAATGTCCCGGATGCGCTGCACACCGAACTTCTGGAGGAACCTGTCTACCGCCTCCCGCGGCAGCGCCTTCAGCGCAGTGGCCATGGCCTGCGCGAGTTTCACGTCGACAGGATCGCCCGCCCTCGCATTGGAGGAAGTCCCTGGCGACGTGCCGCTCGTCGCCGCTGCTGCCTCGGCCATGTACAGCTTCGGCAAGTCATGCAGGCGCAGCGCCTGAAAGGCCTGCTGCTCCTCCGTGGGAAGCTGGCACTCCGGGAGGATGGAGTACGTCGTCTTCGGGTCGTTGGCGGCACCGTGACGCTTCACCTCGAAGGCCCACTTCTCCAGCCCGTACTTCGTCCGCACCTGGAGCAGGTTGGTGAAGAAGGTGGAGGCCTGCTCCATCACCTTCACCTCTCGCGTCCCGTAGACGGCAACATTGAGGGCCACGCGCAGCGAGGGTTTGTGGCCCTGGGCCTTCAGCTTCTCGTCGAACGGTACGAACTTGTTGTCGAGGTAAACCACCTCGCGCGGGTGCGGCTCTCCGAGGAAGACGACGACGGCGGTGTCCCCGTCGTTCACCAGTTTCAGCCAGACGCCGCCCTGCTGCTCATGCTGCTTGGCCATCGCGGCCGTCTGCTCCCACATGTTGCTGGCCATGGTGCTTCACTCCTCCTTCTTGGAGCGCGTGGTGGGGGCGGGACGCTCGCGCCGGTA
This sequence comes from Corallococcus sp. AB018, assembly GCF_003986945.1. Taxonomy (NCBI): domain Bacteria; kingdom Pseudomonadati; phylum Myxococcota; class Myxococcia; order Myxococcales; family Myxococcaceae; genus Corallococcus; species Corallococcus sp. AB018. The sequence goes on from NZ_RAWR01000197.1 coordinate 19,898, forward strand.
CACCGAGAACAGCTCGGTGCCATCCTCCGTGCAGCCCGCCGCCTCGATGTTGAAGTCCGCGTCGGTGTCCACCACGTGCTGAATCTCCCAGCGGCGGAAGAGGCCCGGCAGACGGACGTAGTCGTTGGCCTGCGCGTCGGCGCAATCGCAGCAGAGGGACTCGCTGCGACCTTCTGCTTCCGGCCCCGAATTGCCCCGGCCCACTACCCTGAGACGGTGTCCGTCGATACGAGCGAAAAATCGCACGCATGTCTCATCGCGCTCGAAGCTGTTTCGTATGGCTGTCTTCATTGAGTCCTCCCAGGTTGTTGGCAATACAGGGGCGTTGCTGTCCGCAGCGCAGGACAGGGAGTGTCAAAGCAGGAATGGGTTGGGGCGCGAGGAGGCCCCTTCATTCCTCCAAAGTCAGGTGGCATGCGGCGGGGACACGCGATTCACCCCTCCC
>NZ_RAWR01000198.1:0-20327 GCF_003986945.1 Corallococcus sp. AB018
AGGCCCGAGAACATCGACTCGAGGAAGCTCTCCAGCTCCCCCTCCAACCGCTTCAGTTGCGTCGGTGTCATGCAGGGGGAACAGTCCGCCCACCCTCACGCATTCTTGATGTGACCAAGTCGTACTAGGGAACCGCCTTCAGCGTGCGGAACACGGCGGGCAACTCCTGCTCACCCAGCCCTGCTCCAAGGGCCCGCCGGTAGTTCTCCAGCAGCTCCCGGGGGAAGCGGTCGCTGATTCGGGCGTCCGTGCTCAGCCGGACGATGTGCTCGATGGCCGCGACGTGGGTGTTGAGGCTGCACTGCTGGCCGGTGAAGTCGTTGCGTTCGATCATGTCCTGCGCGGCGTCCGCGGTGACGGAGATCAAGCCCAGGAAGGAGTTCTTCTGGGCGAAGAAGGCCTTCGGATCCAGCCCCTCGGCCTGACACATCGCCGCGGCGTGGAGGACCGCCAGGGAGCCTCCGTAGTAGGCCTCCAGGATCGCGCAGTCGAGCGTCGCGGCGGAGCCGATCTTCTCGTCGACGTAGACGGAGTTCTTGGCGATGGCGCGGAGGGTCTCCTGGTGCCGCTCGAACACCGCTCGCGACCCGGCGTAGTAGACCGTCGCGTAGTCTGTGGCCACGAACGCGGGATAGGCGAGGATCGCCGCATCCAGGTAGTCCACGCCGTGGGCCCTCGCCCACTCCAGGCCTCCGCGCGCGTCCGCCGGGGAGCCGCTGGTGAGCTGGACCAGCGTCGTTCCAGTGAGTGCCGATGCGATGGCCGGCGAGGCAACCCACTCCGACCACGCCGCGTAGTTGGACAGCGAGACGACCACGAGCGAGCGCCCGGTGACGGCCTCCACCAGGTTCTCGAACGCGACGGTGCCACCGCCCACGGCCCTGGCCTTGCCCGGCGTCCGGTTCCACACCGCGACGTCGTGCCCCGCCGAGGCGAAGGCTCGCGCCAGCGCGCTGCCCATGAGACCACTGCCAATCACCGCGAGCTTCGTCGAACGGCTGGACGTCATCTTCACGCTCCTGTTGTGAGGCGCCCAGCCTCGAAGCGCGCGCACTCCGCGTCAACCCGGACGCTTGCTGAACGACCTGCCTGGCCAGGGCAGGTCTTCTCTGTCCGCTCACCAACCCGGCGTCCTCCCTCACTCCAGGTGCGCCCGCACCGCGTCATCCCCATCCCTCCCCCCGAGGAGACGCCATGGCCAGGAAGATGAAGGCAGTGCAGGTGCCGAAGGGTGGAGGCCCGCTCGAGATTGTCGAGCGTGAGATCCCCGAGCCCGGTCCCGGGCAGGTCCGGATCGCGGTGGAGGCGTGTGGCGTCTGCCACAGCGATGCCATCACCAAGGAAGGCTGGATGCCCATCCAGTACCCCCGGGTGCCGGGCCACGAGGTGGTGGGCCGCATCGAACGGGTGGGCCCGGGTGTCACGGCCTGGAAGGAAGGACAGCACGTCGGCGTGGGCTGGCACGGGGGCCATTGCGGCCAGTGCGTCGCGTGCCGCAGCGGCGACTTCGTCACCTGTGAGAAGCAGCAGATCTGCGGCATCAGCTACGACGGTGGCTACGCGGAGTATCTGGTCGCGCCCCAGGAGGCGCTGGCCCGGGTCCCGGAGGGGATGAGCTCCGAGGATGCCGCGCCCCTGCTCTGCGCGGGCGTCACCACGTACAACTCCCTGCGCAACATGGGCGCGCGGCCGGGGGACCTGGTGGCGGTGCAAGGCATTGGCGGGCTGGGCCACCTGGCCGTCCAATACGCCAGCAAGTTCGGCTACCGCACCGCCGCCATCTCTCGCGGCGCGGACAAGAAGGCCCTGGCGATGGAGCTGGGCGCGCACGAATACATCGACACGGAGAAGGGCCCTGCCGCGGAGGCCCTCCAGAAGATGGGGGGCGCGCGCGTCATCATGATGACCGCTTCGAGCAGCAGCCTCGCGGGCGAGCTGGTCGGAGGTTTGGGACGCAACGGCACCCTGCTGCTGCTGGGCGCGGGCTCGGAGCCCATCCCCGTCAACAGCCTGTCCCTGATCACGAAGCGCACGCGCATCCAGGGCTGGCCCAGCGGCGTGCCCCAGGACTCGCAGGAGGCCATGGCCTTCAGCGCGCTCGCGGGCGTGCGCTCGCGCAACGAGGTGTTCCCCCTGGACCGCGCCGCGGAGGCCTACGAGCGGATGATGAGCAACAAGGCCCGCTTCCGGGTGGTGCTCAAGATGCGCTGACTTGCCGGGGAGCGGCCGGGGTGGGGATGCTTGCGCCATCCTCTTCCCCGGTGCCCTCCGCATGTCCCCTTCCCGTCCATTCATCCGCCTCGCGGCGCTGTCCCTCGCCCTGGCCCTCCCGGCTCCCTCCAGGGCCGAGGAGGCACCGCCTTCCGTGCGCGAGCGCGAGGCCGCGCTGCTCATGGGGAGCGTGCTGGGGGCAACGCCCATGCTCGAGGACCTGCGCTCGCTGGTGGATGAAGTGGGCGGGAGGGCCACGGGCTCCGAAGCCAACCAGCGCTCCGTGTCATGGGCGCTGGAGCGCTTCCGCGCCGCGGGCGTGACGGCGCGCGCGGAGCCCTTCCGCATGCCGGCGCTGTGGCTGGAGCGCGCCGCCACCGCGTCCGTGCAGGGCCAGGACGTGCGCTTCGCCCCACGCGTGGCCGCGATGCCCTTCTCCACCGCCACGCCCAAGGGAGGCCTCACCGCGCCGCTGTTGGACGTGGGCCGAGGCGCCGAGGCGGACTTCAAGCGCCTGGGCACGAAGGCACGGGCCGCATTCCTGCTGGTGGAGACGGACGAGCTCAAGGACGTCGACGGACTCTTCCGTGAGTACGACATGGCGGATGGCATCGAGTCCCGCGCGTTCGCCGCGGGCGTGGCCGGCATCGTCTACATGGGCAGCCGTCCGGGCAACCAGCTCTACCGGCACAGCGTCTCCGTGGGCCCCAGGAACACCCGCCCCATGATGGTGATGGAGCGCGACGGCGCGAAGCGCGCGCTGCGGCTCTTGCGCACCGGCAAGGTGCTGAACCTCACCGCGGCGCTGGACCTGCGAACGGGCGGCCCCTACGAGACACGCAACGTCATCGGAGAGATTCGCGGCACCACGCATCCCGACGAGGTCGTCGTTCTGGGGGCCCACCTGGACAGCTGGGACCTGGGCGGCGGCGCGCTGGACAACGGCGCCAACGTCTCGATGCTGATCGATCTCGCCCGGCAGATGCAGCGCCTGGGCTTGAAGCCCGCGCGCACCCTGCGCTTCGCGCTGTGGAACGGCGAGGAACAGGGCATGTACGGCTCGGCCGGCTATGCGCGCACGCACGCGGCGGAGTTGGAGCGGCACACCCTGGCGCTGTCGGTGGACATCGGCTGCGGGCGCATCACCGGCTTCTACACGAACGGCCGGCCCGCCCTGGTCCCACTGGTGGATCAGGCCCTGAAGCCAGCGGCGGGCCTGGGACCCTTCACGCAGGTGGACGTGCCGGTGGTGGGCACCGACAACTTCGACTTCATGATGCACGGCGTGGCGAACCTCATCGCCAACCAGGAGCCGGCCACGTACGGGCCCAACTACCACGCGCGCTCGGACGAGTTCGAACAGTGCGACGCGCGCACGCTGCGCGCCAACGCGGCCGTGGTGGGCGCGCTCGCGTGGGGTTTCGCCACCATGGAGGAGAAGCTGCCCCGGCAGAGCCGCGCGGAGGTGGAGGCGCTCGTGCGCGACACCGACCTGGGCCAGCAGATGAAGTCGTTCAACGTCTGGGAGGAATGGACCGCCGGAACCCGGGGGCATCCCCTCGAAGGGAAGCCCGCCTCGGCACCGCGCTGAAGCAGGCAGCCCTCCGGGCCCCAGGCCGCTCACCTGGGGACCGTGACGGCCAGGCTCAGAGGGCCGGCTGCTCCTGATGCATCCGGGCCTCCACCTGGCGCTGGATGACCAGGAGCTGGTCGAGCCTGCTCTTCAGCTCCTCACGCAGCTCGAGCTTGTCGGTGCGGACGATCTCGTCCCGCAGCGCATCGGCGCTTTCGGCCAGCACGGCGTCGAGCAGGTGAATCTGCTGCTGGGAGAACTCCAGGACCATGGGACACCTCATCGTCAGGAGAACAGCGAGCGGCACACATTACGAAGTGTAAGCACGCGCTCGCCCACCGCCCTCTGACGCGGCCGACATTGCCTGGCCGGGTGTCTGGTCTCCTACACCCAGGGTGCGGCGCCCGAAGCCGGGTGGCCGCACCCCAGGGACGGCTCGGCTCAGCGCAGCGCGATGAGCGAGGCCACGAGCAGCGACACGACGCTCATGACCTTGATGAGGATGGCCACGCCCGGGCCGGAGGTGTCCTTGAAGGGGTCGCCCACCATGTCGCCGACGACGGCGGCCTTGTGGACGGCCGAGCCCTTGGCGTGGCCCGGCAGCTTGCCCTTCTCGATGAACTTCTTGGCGTTGTCCCACGCACCGCCCGCGTTGGCCATGTAGAGGGCCATGGTGGCGCCGACGACGAGCGCACCAGCCAGCAGGCCCGCCAGCGCGCCAGGGCCCAGCAGGTAGCCCACCAGCGGCGGGGCGACGATGGCGATGAGGCCCGGGAAGATCATCTCGCGCAGCGCGCTCCGGGTGGCGATGTCGACGATCTTCTTGGGTTCCGGCTCGGCCTTGAGCTCCATCAGGCCGGGGATCTCACGGAACTGGCGGCCAATCTCCTCCACGATGGCGCCGGCGGCGCGACCCACCGCGAGCATGGTGGAAGCGCCCACCAGGAACGGGAGGATGGAGCCCAGCAGCATGCCCACGATGACGTTCGGGTTGGTCAACTCCAGGCTCATCTCCGCCAGGCCGTTGGCGACGCGCGTGTGGTTGACCTCCAGGTTGAACGCGGAGAACAGCGCGATGACCGTGAGGGTCGCGGAACCGATGGCGAAGCCCTTGCCGATGGCGGCCGTGGTGTTGCCCACCGCGTCCAGCTCGTCGGTGATGGCGCGCACTTCCGGGCCCAGGCCGGACATCTCGGAGATGCCGCCCGCGTTGTCGGAGATGGGGCCGTACGCGTCCACCGTCATCACGACGGCCGTACCGCCCAGCATGCCCACCGCCGACAGCGCGATGCCGTACAGGCCGAGCGCGCGGTCCGCGATGTAGGCCACCAGGGCGATGGTGGCCATGGAGATGCCCACGCTCTCCATGCCGACGGCGAGGCCGCGGATGAGGTTGGTGCCCGCGCCCGTGATGGAGGACTCCGCGATGCGCTGCACCGGCGTGGACGACGTGTAGTAGTCCGTGACGAGGCCGATGATGGCGCCGCCGAAGGCACCCGCCGCCAGCGCGATGGTGATGTTCTGGGACAGGCCGAACACGTTCATCAGCACGAACGACAGGCCCACCAGGATGACCGGGGGCATGATCAGCGCGCTGCGCAGGACCTGCGCGGGGTTCATGTGCTTGAGCGCACGGGCGATGAAGATGCTCAGCAGGCTGACCACCAGGCCGATGGCGGACAGCACCAGCGGGAGGATGACGCCGGCCAGCTTCGCGTTGCCCGTCGCGTTCGTGTCCACCACGAGGCGGGAGAGCTCCGTCGCGTTGGCGGTCAGCGCGATGGCCATGGCGGCGACGATGGCGGCCACCATGGACTCGTAGATGTCCGCGCCCATGCCGGCCACGTCGCCCACGTTGTCACCCACGTTGTCGGCGATGACGCCGGGGTTGCGCGGGTCGTCCTCGGGGATGTTCTCAATGACCTTGCCGGCGATGTCGGAGCCCACGTCCGCGGCCTTGGTGTAGATGCCGCCGCCCACGCGCGCGAAGAGCGCGATCGAGCTGGCGCCCACGGCGAACGAGTGGAGGACGGGGGACAGCTCCGGGCTGGAGCGGAACGCGTAGTAGACGACGCCCATGCCGATGAGGCCCAGGCCGGCGACGGCGAGGCCCATCACGGCGCCGCCATCCAGGGCGACGAGCAGCGCATTCGGCTTGGAGCCGGTGCGCGCGGCCTGCGCGGTGCGCACGTTCGCGAACGTCGCGGCCTTCATGCCGATGTAGCCCGCGAGCAGCGACAGGAACGCGCCCGCCACGAAGCTCGCGCTCGCGACCGGGCCCAGCGCCAGGCCGATGACGATGGCGACGACCACGCAGTAGACCGCGAGCACCTTGTATTCGCGGACGAGGAACGCCATCGCGCCTTCGCGGATGTAGCCCGCGATGCGGTTCATCGTCGCGTCACCATCCGGGAGACCCTTGACGCGGAAGTAGAAGAACGCAGCGAAGAGCAGACCGACGGCGCCGATGACGCTCGGTGCGATCGCCCAGAATTCAGATTCGAGACTCGACAACTCCATCCGTTCCTCCAGAGCAGTCCCGGGGGCCCCTGACCGCTCACCCTGCGGATCGCTCGCATGCCGCGCGAAATGTGCGGAGGCCTATACGTGATTTCAGGCCAAGCGGGGAGCCTCCTCGGAGCAGTCGCCCCCACCGGGGTCCTTGACGCGGGAGGGCCCCCGGGCCCGCCAGGGGGACCGCCGGGCCTGTCGAGTGAATCGAAGTACCTGGATTCACTGATGATTCATCGCAATCCAGGGGCCACCGTGGGGGTCGGAGCGCCCCTTCGCCATGCCGGGGGTCCCTGTCCTTTCATCCGGTGGGTGTGCCAGAAGCCGCGACCATGGGCATTCGCTTGGGGCTCCTCGGGTTGGCGTTGACGTTGTTTTCAGGCTGCACGGCGAGCCGGGCCCTGTGTCCGGCCGAGGGTGGACGGCCCTGGCGCGAGGTGCGCAGCACGCACTTCCGCGTGCGCACGAACCTGGAGGAACAGGCGGCGGCGAAGAGCGCGGTGGAGCTGGAGGAGTTCCGGCGGGCGCTGCTCCTGGCCTGGGGCGCGGGCTTCGACCCGCCGGGCACGGTGGACGTCATCGTGCTCAGCAATCCCCGCGACCTGGAGGAGTTCACGGACGCGCGCTACGCGGGCTTCGCCGGCCAGACGCCCGATGGCCCCCGGATGGTGATGACGGGGGGCGGCGGCTACCTGCTGGCGGACACGACGGGTGACAAGGAGACCCAGGCCCACGAGCTGGCGCACTACCTGAGCGCCTACGCCCTGCTCCGCCAGCCCCGCTGGGTATCGGAAGGCCTGGCGTCCTACCTGCAGACCGTCACCATCCGGCCCAGCGACCGCAACGTGGTGCTGGGCCGGGCCAGCCCGGCGCTGCTCCAGTACGTGCGCGCGCACGGCTGGCTCACGCTGGACGAGCTGTGGCAGTGGGATGGCAAGACGAACCAGAGCACCGCGGAGCTCCAGCTTCACTACGCCTCGTCGTGGCTGTGGGTGCACTACCTCATCAACGAGCACGGCGACCGCTTCAGCGCCTTCCAGGCTCAGCTGGCCCGGGGCGAGGACCCCCAGCGCGCCTTCGCGGCGGCCTTCCAGGGCGACACCTCCTACCCGGCCGCGCTCGCCAACTACGTGCGGTTGGGGCGCTATGCCATCTCCACCCAGCCCCTGCCGCCCGTGCCCACGCAAACCCAGACACGCGCCCTGGAGCCCGCGGACGTGCACGTCATCCGGGCCCTCCTCTTCACCCAGACGCCCGGGGACGTGCCGCGGGAGGAGCGCCAGCGCAAGGCGGCCCTGGAGCTGGAGCAGGCGCTGAAGGAGGACCCGACCCACGTGGAGACCCAGCGGATGCAGGCCGAGACGTTGGACAAGGCCGAGCGGCTGAAGCTCGCGCGCGTGATGGTGGAGCAGCATCCGGAGGATGGGCGCGCGTGGGACCTGCTCGCCACGGCGCTGCAGGCCGAAGGCGACATGTCCGCCCCCCAGGAGCAGGCCCGCCAGCGTGCCGCGAAGCTGCTGCCGGACAGCCCCTCCGCCCAGAACGGCCTGGCCTGGTACTACGTGCTCACCGAGCAGCCCCAGAAGGGGCTCGCCCCGGCCCGGCGCGCGCTGTGGCTGATGCCGGGCGACCCGATCATCCTCAACACCCAGACGGCGCTGCTCTTCCAGACCGGGCGCTGCAACGAGGCCGTGGCCATGGGGCGGCGTACGCTCGACATGTTCCGCGACGGGTTCTCGGATGAGATTCGCCAGACGTTCAAGCGCATCTACGCAACCCAAGAGGCGAACTGCGTCCCCGCCCCGGCCGCGTCGTCGACGCAGTCGCAATAGCCCCAGTTGACGGAAGGCTGCGTGAGACAGTTACACCGCGTCTCATGCATCCTCACCCCGCGTCTCGAATTCCCTGGCGGGCCAGCGCCCTGGCCCTGCTCTGCATCAACGTGGCATGTGATTCATTGCCTGCCGCGGAGCCGTCCCCACCCACGCCGCTCGCCACGTCCGAAGCCCGGCTGGACCCGCCCACGCAGTTCACGGACGTGGCCTTCGTGGGCACCGCCGCGTGTTCCAACGACTACAGCCGCATCGACAACTGTTACAACGCGGAGAACCCCCAGCGCCCCAGCATCTTCCGCGAGCTGTCGGCGGCGTGGCGCCCCTATCGCGACGCCAGCACCACGCCGCTGTCCGTGCGCCCCTCGGCGCTCACCGGCGTGATGCAGCCGTTCCCTCCGTTCGAATACGACAACGGATGGAGCGCGCCGCGCACGCCGGAGACCGCGGACGCGTCCCAGGCCATCCAGGTGATGCCCTTCAACCGGGGCAGCAACGACGGACGGCTCTTCGTGCGCGGCGGCTGCCGTGGCTGCGCCGAGGGCTCCACCCTCTACACCTTCCGGCCGGAGCTGCTGGGCCCGGACTTCCGCTACGACTTCGCCCAGAAGGGCACCCGCTACGTGCAGCCCACATGGCAGCCGGGGCTCCATCCCTTCGTCGCCTTCAACCCGATGCCCGGCTACAGCCGGCTCGCGGCGAAGAACAACAATGACTTTCCGGACATGCTCCACAGCACGCTGTGCGAGGACTCCGTGTCGTCGCTGAACGCGGGGGGCCGAGGCCGCAACCCGCTGGCGTGCCGGGCCCGCTACGAGTCCACGTCGCCGTGGGTTTCCGGGGACTGCTACGACATCTCCCTCGTCTACGGAATGGTCGCCTCCGACGGGAAGCGCTGGGAGCTGCGCTCGACGGCGCTCACCGTCTTCGTGCGCAATCCCAAGCTCGCGACGGCGGGTGACTCCGTGGGCGGCGGCGTCCAGAACTGGGGCCTCTGGGTCTACCCGCGCAACCCCGAAGGCGAGTCCAAGTCCCTGCCCACCTGGGACCTGCCGCCGTTCCGCCCGTTCAACGTCCACGACTCCAACTGGGGAGACATGAGCACCGGCTCCACGTACAGCGTCCCCGGGGCGCCGGACACCATCGACTGGATCCGGCTGTTCACGCAGAACGCCAGCTTCCAGTGCTACGTCCCCAAGAAGATCTTCGGCTTCACCTACTACGTCCGCAACACCGCCGCCACCGCACCCAAGTGGTGCCAGTTCTTCGACCGGCAGAGCTTCGCGGGTGACCTGAAGGTGGAGGACGACGAGGACGCCGTCATCGGCAATGGCTCCACCTGGAACGGCGTCATCGGAAACGGGCCGGATGAGAAGCACCTGGCGATGTTCGAGCCCGCGACCAGCGGCGATGGCCGGATGCTCATCCTGAACATGGGCGGCCTCTTCTACGCGTCCTCGGACGCCATCTGCCAGGCCGCGACCTGGAGTCACTTCAAGCCCATCAGCATGATGCCCATGGACCCCGCGGTGAACACCCGCTACGAGCTGGCCCGCTCGCAGGTCATCAACGGCCAGCCGCGCAACTTCCGCGACACGATGGGCAACCCCATCCCCTTCGGCGTGCGCAACCAGGGCGCGTACGCATGGCTGGACCGCGAGGGCAAGAACCTGTTCTTCGCGGCGAAGAACAACCCCCATGACGGCTACTACGCGCGAAAGGTGGCGAGGGAGGATCGCTCCGCGCCCGTCTCCTACCTCGATGAGCTGTGGAGCGAGCCCGCGTCCGACGCGGACCGGGCCCGCTTCAACCCGGACCGCGCGCCGGCGCAGGCCATCAGCGTGCTGGGGGCCTGGACGCACGGCAAGGCCGTCATCCTGGACAACGGCATGAGCATCACCGACCTGGGAGGCAACAGCGAGGACCGCTACCAGCGCACCTATTCCCTGCGCCTCTACGCGGGCGCGGACCTGCCCCTGTCGCCCAAGGGCAGCTCGCAGCTGTTCTCGTTCGAGAACCAGCTCAACACCTTCAATGCCTTGCGGCCCACGCTCCCGTTCGACGTGGTGTGGAACTTCCAATCCAACACCCAGCGCAACTCCGAGGTGGCCTTCGACGACTACCTCAACAAGCGCGCCTTCGTGGTGGCGCACATGAACGCGGCCATGCGCATGGACGTGTCTCCGGAAGGCCCGCTGCGCGCGGAGACCTTCCCGCAGGATGGCTTCATGCCCACCCGCAACGCGTGGGCCTACGTGCGCGGAGGCGACATCGCGGACTTCAAATTCATGCGCAATCCGCTGGCGCAGAACGCGGCCACGGGCAGCCCGCTGTTCGGCACTGATGGGCCGCAGCCCCCCGCCTCCGTGCGGCTGCGAGGCGGCGCGCGCATCGAACCGGTGGCCCTGGGCGGCGTCAGCGGCAAGGGCGTCTGGCTGGATGGCCGCAACGACTTCATGGACATGGGCTACCCGGTGGACGGCTCGCGCCGCGACTGGCTGTTCGGCATCTGGCTGGACTCCCGGATGGATCCGCCGTTCGTCCCCCGGCCCGGCGGCGTCTCACGCACGGTGCCTCGCACGCTGTTCTACTTCTCCGACAACTCGTGGGTGGGCCTGGTGCAGGCCGTCGACGGCTCCTCCAACACGTGGCACGAGCTCACCGGCTACAACGGCCAGACGGGCTCCACGTTCACCGTCAACCTGGGTTCGCTGGTGCAGCCCGGCAAATACTTCCACTTCGGCATGAAGGTCTACACCCTCGCCGGGCAGCGGAAGCTCACGTTCTACATCAACGGCACGGCGCACTCGTCGCTGACCGTGGCGCCCTACGACGTGGGCTTCGACCCGATGTACAACTCCATGAACGGCTGGACGTGGATGACGGTTGGCGACCCGGGCCCCAACTTCGTCCAGGGTCAGACGCGGCTGCCATTCCATGGCTGGGTGGACGAGCTGCGCATCTACGCGCTCTCCCCCGGGGATATCGTGCGGCCCTGGGTGGAGGAATTGCTGTGCAACCAGGCGCTGGGAACGACCGTGGACCTGACCTACCGCCCTCCGGAGGTGTATTCGCCGGTGCTGGAGACGCTGCGCTCACGTTCGGTCCAATACCCGCTCTCGTCGGGCCGGGCCCTGTGTGAGCAGCTGCGGCTGGGGTCCTACGTGGAGCCGCTGGACTACCCGGCCCAGTCGGGCGAGCACCTGTGCATCGACCGTGTGCACAAGAATCCCCATTCCGTGCAGCAGTGGCGCGAGCGCTGTCTGCGTACGTCGATGATGGCCATGCCCCATCTGGAGGCCGCGCTGCCTCGCCCGGACTCCAGCAGCAACGCCTTCTGTCAGTCGTGCCACACGTCCAGCGCGCCGCTGCCGGGCTTGCGGATGGGTGCCCTCACCGCTGGCGGCGTCAACCGCTACCAGGATCCACGCCGCCAGCCGATGAACGTTCCGGCGGTCCTGGGCGGAACCGTGCCGCCCTGGCTGCTCGTGCGCATGGACCAGCCGGACGGCACCTTCACGCTGGATCACCACTTCGACTGGCTCAACGCCCCCTGAGCGCGCGGCAGGCCTCCTCCTCTCAGTCGTTTCTCGAGGCCTGCCGCTTTCCGTGCTCGCAGCCGTCAGAGCACGCGCATGAAGGCGACCAGGTCTTTCTTCTCCTGCTCACTGAGCCTGGTCTCCAGCACGATGTTGAAGAACTCCACGGTGTCCTCCAGCGTCATGAGGCGGCCATCGTGGAGATAGGGCGGGCTCTCCTTGATACCTCGCAGGGGGAACGTCTTGATGGGACCATCCGCGCCCATCACCATCCCGTTCACCAGCCGGGGCTTGTAGAAGCGCTCCGCTTGCAGGTTGTGCATCAGGTTGTCTGTGTAATACGGCGGCGTGTGACACACGAAGCACTGCGCTTTGCCGAAGAAGAGGTTCTGGCCGCGCATCTCCGGCTCGGTGGCCTTCTTGGGGTCCAGCTTCCCGTCGAAGCGCAGCTTGGGCGCCGGTGGGAAGTCCATGATCTCCTGGAACTCCGCCATGAAGTGCACCTGGCTGCCGCGCTCGAGGATGTTGACGCCCTTCTTCGTGGCGATGACCGGGTCGCCATCGAAGTAGGCCGCGCGCTGTTCGAACTCGGTGAAGTCCTCCACCGTCTTGAGCGCGCGCTGCGAGCCAAACAGGCGCTGGATGTTCACCCCGCGCAGCGTCGGCGTCTCGATGCGGTGGCGGAACGCCTGGGGACGGATGTCTCCCACCAGGTGGGTGGAGCCATTGGTGTGGCCATTGACATGACAGTCGAAGCACGTCACGCCCCGGCTGGGGAGCTCCGAGCGGCGGTCCGAGGTCTGATTGAACTGCTGCTGGGGAAAGGGCGTGACGAGCAACCGCAAGCCTTCCAACTGCTTGGGGTTCAGGATGCCGTTGAACAGGTCCTGATGGTTCATGATCGTGACCAGCTTGCCCTGGGACACGTCACCCAGGTCCGGCCGCGTGGTGAGGAAGATGGCGGGCGGGAACTCTGGCAGCAGGTGGTCGGGCAGGTCGAAGTCCAGGTCGAACCGCGTGAGGTCCCGGGCCTCCTGCCGCTTGATTTCATCGATGTGGAACTTGGGGAAGAGCATGCCGCCTTCCGGTTGATTCGGATGGGGCAGCGGCATGAAGCCACCCGGGAAGAGCCCCTTCTCGCGAACCACTTCCGGAGGCATGGCGGCCAGGCTCGCCCAGGTGACTCCCGGGGGGAGCTTGACCCGCACGCCCTCCTGCACGGGCTTACCGCGGCTCATGGTGACGCCCGGCGCGGGTTTGTTCCCCAGATCGTAGCGTTGGTTGAGGAGCTGTTGGTGGCGCGCTGTGACTTTCGGCTTCTCGGCCTTCATCCGGGCCATGACCTGGGCGAAGGGCTCCGTCTGGTCGACGGGCATGTAACTGGTGGCGCCGCGCGGAGATATCTCCTGAGCCTGCGCGGCTCCAGAGTCCAACAGGATCAGCCCCATGACAGCGATTGCGATAGGCGGACGGCCGAATAGAGACGGTTCCATGCGTGCGCTCCTTCTGTCTTGCTTCATCCAGGCTGACGTCCTGTCTCCCGGTCAAGCTATTCGATTCGTGTTCGCACCCGCCCGCGCATTGGCGCGAACCGTTGGCCAGTTCATACTCATACTGGAGCAAGAATGTGATGTTCTGGGTGAATGGGCTGAGTCTGGCGATTGCGCATCGCCGCTCAGTCGTTCTTCGAGGCATCCCGTGCAAGGAGGAGGTCCCGCAGCCGTGCCGTCTGTTCCGCGCTCCAGCCCTCGGGCCGCAGGAGCGCGGCCCAGCCGTCCACGTGCTCGGCGGTGTAGACGTGGCCGTGGCCGGCGGGCACCTCCATGCCCAGGGGAAGGTCCGCCGTCACCTGCCAGAACGTCACGAAGGGGATCCACACCATCTGGCCCAGGACGTCATCGCCTCGCGGCTCGCGCAGCCAGTCCGGCCGCTGTACCAGGAGCCGGGGACTCCACCAGATGATGGGGTCGGAGGGATGCAGCAGGTACAGCACGCGCGACCCTCCCCACGGCGCGGACGCGGGCGGGATGTCCGTCCCCGGCCGGCGGCTGAAGCGGACGATGCGGCCCTGCCGGTAGATGGGCTCCACCTCGGGGCTGCCCGGATCCCGGTGGTCGGTGAACGCGCGATACAGGGTGTTGAAGTTCGGCGGCCCCACGAAGAGGACCCCGTCGGTGCGGTTGGCCAGGTCCCGCTCGCCGCTGAACGCCGTCTCCCCGCCGTAGGAGCCCAGGCTCTCTCCGAACACCAGCAGCTTCGGGCGCTGGCCGGGAGGAAGCCTGGACCAGCGTTCGTAGACTTCATCGAAGAGCGCACGGCCTGACTCCCGGGCCCGTTCCTGATCCACCAGAACGGAGAGCCACGACCACAGATGCGAGTACTGCATGGCGACGATCGCGGAGTCACCGCCGGTCATGTACTCGAAGGCGTCCACGGCCTCCGGCACCACCCAGCCACTGCCCGTGGTCGTCACCACCAGCAGGTATGCGCGGTCGAAGCCACCGGCCCGCTCCAGGTCATCGACCGCGAGCGCCGCGCGGGCCTCCGCATCCGGCGCGGAGGCGAAGCCGGCGTACGCGCGAATGGGTTCCTTCACCGCCGCGCCATGGAAGCGGGAGAGCTCTTCGACCGAAGGCCCTCGCCCGATGAAGTTGCGCCCTTCCCGTCCGAGGGACTCCCAGGGAATGCGTGAACCCGCGCCTCCAGAGCGCACCGCGGTGCGGGGAGGAATCACGCCCTCGTCGGTCATCGTGTCCTGCACCGCCAGGGTGCGGTCCGCCGCGGAGATGAGTCCGTCCCACAGCACGCCGCTGGCCACCAACGCGGTGAGCACCACGACGGCCAGTCCACTCGTCGCCCGGGCCGCGCGAGGACCGATGTGTCTTGCGAGTCGGGTGGCCAGCGCGCGGGTCACGGCGCGCAGGCCACGTCCCACGGCGATGAGCACGAAGAAGACGACCGCCGCGACGAAGGGGGCGAGCAGATACCCCGCGCGGCCAGACGAGGTCATGCCCATGAGCTCGCGGAGGCGCTGTTGCCAGTGCCAGCCCAGTAGCAGCGAGGCAGCCAACGCCACGATGGCCGTCAGGAAGAATGCATCCCATGCGCGCCGTTGGGGCGCCCTCGCGGGGCGGTCCGCGAACTCCCGCCAGAGCCAGGCGCCCAGGCACCCGAGCCCATAGCCGATGGCCGCGCTGAGGCCGCTGACGAAGCCCTGGAACGATCCGCTGCGCGGCAGCAGGGACGGAGTGAAAGCCAGACAAGCGAAGAGGAGCGCCACCCAGGCCCCCGGCAAGGTGTAGCGGAGCCAGCGAGGCCAGGCCCTGCTGGCACGTCTGGCATGGCTCGCTGCGACAGGTTGCTCGGCGTGGGTGAGGAAGTGCTCCATTCGAACTCCCCGCAGGTGCGCCGGCTCTCCAGAACGCACTCCAAAGGGTAGGCCCCATGACCGCTCCCCGGCAGCGTGCGCACGCCGTGCCGGCTCCGCGACTGCCAATGGGTTCAGCCGCCAGGTGGGCCCACTCGCACTCGCGGCGAAGTGCCTGATAGCCTCACCAGATGCTTCCCCGCGCCCTCGCTCCCATCCTGGTCGGTGCCCTGTTCCTGTGGCCGCTGCGTGCGCTCGCCTGCATCAACGCGATGGACACCGCGGCGAGGGACTTCCATCTGCCCTTTTTGGCGGAGCTGTTCTTCTGGAGCGCGGGCGCGGTGGTCATGAACCGCGTCTTCATCCACAACGTCTGGGGACCGACCGCGGAGGGACAGCCCCGGCCAACGGCCGCGCGCCGGAACTTCTTCCTCGTCTTCGGCGTCGCCCTCGTCCTGTTGCTGGGAGCGGCCTGGGTGGGCGGGAGCTTCATGGACGTCAGTGATCAGGCTCTCGGCTATTGCGCGATCAGCCCTTCCGGCCTGGTGGTGCTGGTGGCCAGCCCCATCGCGCTCTTCGTCCTGCAAGCCCTCTACTTCCATGGACCGGGCCGGCGGCGGTTTTGTGGCACAAGACGCAAGGCCATCATGAGCCTGGTGCTCACGTCGGCCGTACTGGTGCTGGGGTTGGGGATGGCCCGCGAGTCCCTCATCTTCCCGGAGCTCCTCTGCCACAACACGCGGCTCAGCTACTGGTCCCCCGCCTCCTATTACTGAGCGATCCTCGTGGCATTGCGCGCCCCTCCCCTCGGCACCCTGGCCGGCGTCGCGCTCGTCGTGGCCATGGCCGGTGGTGGCTACGTGCTCGTCCGTGACGCGGACGTGCTGGCGTTGCGTCTGCCAACGCGGGTGCTGGCTCCCGCGAAGCACTCACCGGCGACGCCACGGGAGGCCGTGGAGCATTTCCAGTGCAATCGCTGTCACGTCGTCCCCGGGCTCGAACCGGTGTCCGCGCAACTGAGCGAGAACTGCGTCACGTGCCACCAGGCCATCAGCGCCGGACGAATGGACCTCTGGTACAAGCAGGCGGAGGTCGAGCGATGGAAGGGACACATCACCCACCTGGTGAGGACCCCGGACCTCGGCTCGCTGAGCCAGCGGGTCAAGCGCGAGTGGCTCGTCTCCTGGCTCCAGGCACCGCACGTGGTGAGGCCGCTCTACGGCGCCACCATGCCCCGGATGAAGGTGGGCCCGAAGGACGCGGAGCTGCTCGCGGACTACTTCGCGGTGACCGAGGCGGAGTCGGCGGAACTCGCGCGAGGTGAGGTGGAGGCGGGCCGGGCGCTCTACGCGGAGCACGCATGCGCGAGCTGTCACTACCGGGGGGACTTCCCGCTCGTGTCCCTGCGCTATGGCGCGCCGGAGTTCAACAGCCCCTCGGCTCGGAGGCGGGCCCCGGATCTTCGCCACGTTCGCGACCGCATGTCCCTGGCGCAGCTGCGGAACTGGCTGACGGATCCGCACCGCATCCTCCCTGACACGGAGATGCCTACCTTCTCGTTCACGCCCAAGCAGGTCGAGGATCTGGCGGCCTTCCTGCGCGAGCCCCTGCCGAAGGTGGAGGCAGCGCCAGTCCCCCGCTACCAACCCCGGAGGCTGGATCGCGAGGTCCACTATCCGGAGGTGGCGCAAAAGCTCTCACGGCACCTCTGCTTCCACTGCCACTCCGACATGCGGCGGCCCGGAGATCAGGGGCCTGGGAACACGGGCGGGTTCGGCTACGACGGTGTCTCGCTCGACATGGCCACGCGGGCCGGCATCGTCCTGGGCATCCAACGCGACGGCCAGTTTCGCGGGCTCCCGGATCGACTGGAGGACGGGACGCCACGGCTGGTGGCCGCACTGCTCGCACGGCAGGGGGAGCTGGACGGGCACTTCCAGCCGGGAGTGCTGGGCATGCCCCTGGGCCTGCCGCCCATTCCCGAAGAGGAGATCGATCTCATCTTCACGTGGATTGAACAGGGCGCGCCCGAATAGCCCGAGAGCGGATTCGCACCCCGCCTCTGAGTATTCCCCCTTGGCTCGCTTTCCATGGACTACCCTGGCCATGGGGATGAACCCGGGGGAGAGGTACGGCGCTTGAGCATTCGGAATGTCATCGTCATCGGAGGCACGGGCGACATCGGGCGCGCCGTCGTCCACAAGCTGCGCGCGGAGGGCCTGCGCGTGGTGTGCGCCGCGAGCGACGTGACGACGGAGACGCCGGACTGCCTGCACGTGGATGTCACGCGCGAGGACTCCGTGGTGGCGCTGTTCAAGCGGGCGGAGGCGGAGACGGGCCCCATCGAGGTCCTCGTCAACTGCGCGGGCGTCGGAGTCTTCACGCCGCTCCACGAGACGTCCCTCGATGACTGGAACCGGATGATGGACGTGAACCTCACGGGCACGTTCCTGTGCGCGCGCGAGGCCTTCCGGCGGATGAAGCCCCGAGGCGGCGGGCGGATCATCCACATCGGGTCCGTGAGCGACCACCTCACGCTGCCCATGAACGGGGCCTACGCCGCGACGAAGCATGGCGTCCGTGGATTGACTGGCGTCCTGAACGAGGAGGGCAAGTCGTTCGGCATCCGCGCCACCCTGCTGTCGCTCGGCGCCGTGTACACCGCCTTCTGGAAGTCGCGGCCGGAGTTCAGTCCGGCCGACATGCTCGCCGTGGAGGACGTGGCCCAGTGCATCTGGGAGATCGCGATCAAGCCCCCGAACGTGCGGATCGACGAGATGCGGCTCGTCCCGCCGCAGGGGGTCCTCTGATGGAGACGCAGCCGAAGGCACCTGTCGCCGTCGTCACCGGGGCCAGCCGGGGGATTGGAGCGGCCATCGCCACCCTGCTGTCCCGGAACGGGTTCGAGGTGGTCCTGGTGTCCCGCGATGCCGCCGCGCTGGAGCAACTCCAGAACCAGCTGCTCCAGGCCGGGGGCCGCGCGTGGCCGCTGGCCTGCGACGTCGCGAACAGGGACGAGGTGGAGTCAGCGCTCGGCCGGCTCGAAGCGAAGGTGGGCGTGCCCCGGGTGCTCGTGAACAACGCGGGCCTGGGTGGGCCGTTTCATCGCGCGGACGAGGTGAGCGTCGCCGAGTGGGATCTGCTGTTCGGCGTGAACGTGGAGGGCGTGCGCAACCTGTGTCAGTGGGCGCTGCCGCGGATGAAGGCGGAAGGCCATGGGCGCATCGTGAACGTCGCGTCCATCATGGGCCTCTTCGGTGGCGCCCAGTCGTCCACCTACGCGGCCACGAAGCACGCGCTCGTGGGTTATTCGAAGGCCATCGCCGCGGAGTGGGGAGCCTACGGCATCACCTGCAACGCGGTCTGTCCCGGCTACATCGAGACGGACATGCTGGCGAAGGCACCCCCTGCCTCACGCCAGCGATTGCAGGAGCGAATCCCGGCGAAGCGCTTCGGAACGCCCGAAGAGGTGGCGGGTCTGGTGGCGTTCCTCGCGGGGCCCGCTGGCGGCTACGTCAACGGGAGCGCTCTGGTGATGGACGGTGGGCTGTCATCCCATCTGGCGTCAGACCTGCCGTCGTTCTGAGCCTGGAAGCAACACCTGCTCCAGCAGCACGCGCAGCTCCTGCTCCAGCCCCGGCACCGAGGCGCCGCGCAGGTTCCCGCCGCCCCGGAAGAGGGACAGGCCTTCGAAGAGGGCGACCAGCAGCGCCGCTCTCCGGTCCCTGCGTGCCGGGGTGAGGTCGGGTGACAGCTCCCGAAGCAGCTCCACGACGCCCGCGCGATAGCCGGCGTAGAAGACCGTGAGGGTGTCGGCGACCATGGTGTCCCTCGCGGCCATTGCCCACAGCTCCGCGAAGAACTGGCAGGCGTGCGGTGAGTCCTGGTCCTCCAGGATGGCATCCACGGCGAGCCGGAGCCGCTGCGCCGGTTCGCTGCCTCCACCCGCCATCCGCTCGCGGACCCGCTGGAGGGCCTGCTCCAGGTAGCGCGCCAGCAGTGCCCGCACCACGTCCTGCTTGGTGGGGAAGTAGTACTGGAGATTCCCCAGGCTCACGCCAGCGCGCTGGGCCACGACGCGCAAGCTGAGTCCCGCGTAGCCATCGCCGGCCAGTACCTCCATGGTCGCGTCGAGGATGCGCTCCACGCGCTCGGTGCCCTTGGCATGCACCGCGGTTCCCTTCCGGGGGCTTGGCGAGGGAAGTGTCCCAGGAGCCTTCGTGCTCGAGCGGCGGGCCATCAAGCCGCCTCGCGCGCCAGCCGCTCGTCGATCCGGACCTCGACGCCGCAGGCTCGCAGGGTGGCCAGCATCTCGTCGGGCCGGGACTCATGCTCCGGGAACCACACGCCCGGGGGTGGCGGCGGCGCTCCATCCAGTCCCAGGAGCCGCTCAGCGCCCAGCAACGCACCGACGGCGGTGAGGTGGGCCTGCCCCAGGGGATCCACGACTTCGATGCGGACGTGCCCCCGCTCGCCCTCCACATCCGCCACCCACGCGGCTTCGCCCCCCGTGTTGCTGCCGGTGAGCAGCGTCCGTCGCAGAGGCGTCCAGCGGGGGTGCTGGAGCAGCCGGAGGATCCCCAGCCGCTGGAGCGCGACGAGCGTCCACGTCGCGAAGCCCGAGTCGAAGCCCAGCCGCGTCGTCACCGTCCGCGCGCCCAGCACGCGGGGCAGCGTCGCTTGTTCGGGCGTGTCGAGCCGGAAGACGCGGGTGTGGCGTCCGTCGGAGAACCGCACCCGCCGACCGTCCGTCAGCGGAAGCACCTGCCGCTCTTGTCCGTCCTCCGTCACCTCGAAGGATAGGCCCAGGCGGTCCATGTACTCCAACGAGTCCGGCCCTGCCTGATCCGCGAGCGCGAAGCGGATGGCCACCTCCACACGCTCCAGGCGCCCCACCGTCCGCGCCGCCGTCGCCACGAGGCGAGGAACCAGCCCCGCCATCCAAGCGGACCCGAGCAACACCGGCGCGCCCGGCGTCGCACCGGAGAGCCGCAGCACCGTGGCCTTCAGCCGGGAAGTCCACCGGGTGATGTCCAGCACGGGCACCCCGGCGCGCGACGCAGCCAGCAGCAGCGTGTCCTCCGGGTCATTGACCAGGGACAGCACGGCCCGGGGCTTCCCGCCCAGCGCCGCCAACGCCTGAGGCGAGCGGACATCCAGCGCGACGCCCTCCGCCCGGCCCAGACGCGCGGCCAGTTCCCTGGCGGGCGCATCCCGGCGCCCCGCGATGAGCAGCGGCAGGTCCGGGTGACGCTCCCTCAGCAACAAGGCGAGCTGCGCCCCCACCACCCCAT
>NZ_RAWR01000199.1:0-19930 GCF_003986945.1 Corallococcus sp. AB018
GTCCCCCACCCAGGAGTCTCCAGACCATGAGCACTTCCCCGACGCCCTCCCACCGGGGGCTCGAAGCCCTGCTGACGCCCCAGAACTCCGTGCTGGTGTTGATCGACCATCAGCCCTACCAGTTCGCCAACCTGCACAGCCATGAGCCGACGATGGTGGTCAACAACGTCGTCGGTCTGGCGAAGGCGGCGCGGGTCTACAAGGTGCCCACCATCCTCACCACCGTCATCGAGGAGCGCGGCGGCTACCTGATCAAGGGCCTGCAGGACGTGTTCCCCGAGCAGAAGCCCATCGACCGGACCTTCATCAACACCTGGGAGGACCGCCGCGTGGTGGACGCGGTGAAGAAGACGGACCGCAAGAAGCTGATCATCGCCGCGCTGTGGACGGAAATCTGCCTGGCCATGCCCGCCATCCAGGCCGCGGGCGAGGGCTATGACGTCTACGCCGTCACGGACGCCTCCGGTGGCGTCAGCCGCGAAGCGCATGACATGGCGGTGCGCCGCATGCAGATGGCGGGCGTGACGCCCATCACCTGGATGGCGGTGGCCGCCGAATGGCAGCGCGACTGGGCCCGCGAGGACAGCGCCACCGAGCTCGCCGGCGTGTTGTCCGAGCACGGCGGCGGCAGCGCCGTGGCCTTCGCCTGGGAGCTGCAGCTGCTGGCGGGCCGGCCCGGCCGGGGCGTCTGAAGGCACGGCGGGCCCGGTCCAGGGGGTGACTCACCTCCGGACTGCTGACATCGTCCTCCAGGGAAGTGGCTCCCCGCCGCCTGGGGAATGGGAGGACGATGTCGTGGAGACGCGCGCTGAACGGCTGAGCCCGCTGCCGGAGAACGTGGTGGATATCTCCGTCAGCCGGCGAAAATGGAATGGCATCTGCGTGGATGTGAATGCCACCCGCTGTTCGGGGCCGGCCGAGCATCCCCTGTGCCTGGAAAGCCATACACGCCTGAGCGCGTTGCTGGAGGAGGTTGGGGTGCCCTGCGAGCCGCGCCTGCGCGAAGGCCGGCCCTGCGCCATCGGTTACGTCCCCCGGCAGCTGAACCTCATCCCCGCCGGCATGCCACTGTGGGGCTACAGCGCCAATTCGCGCCTGGTGCGCGACGCCGTGCTCACGTTCGACTTGAAGGACCTGGGCGAGCGCCTGGGCCAACCGCTGAGCCCCACCGAGCTGGGTGCGCCGAGGCTGCGCTTCGTGGATGACCGGCTCTGGACGCTGATGCGGCTGCTGGCCGACGTGGTGGATGACGACGACCCCGCCACCCAGCTCTACGGCGATGGATTGACCGCCGCCCTCTTCGCCAGGCTGGGGTCGCGTCGTGGAGAACGTCCTTCAACACGCAAGGGCCTGGCACCGTGGCAGCTCCGGCGGGTGCTCGACTTCATGGAGTCGCGCCTGCCTGGACGGGTCGAGCTGTCGGAGCTGGCGGCGCTGGTGGACCTGTCCCAGGCGCACTTCAGCCGCGCCTTCAAGGCCTCCACGGGCGTGGCGCCCTATCAATGGCAACTGCGAGCCCGCCTCGAGCGCGCACAGGCGATGATGCTGAGCACGCCCGCGTCGCTGGAGCAGGTCGCCGAAGCGACGGGCTTCGCCGACGCGGTGCACTTCGGCAAGGCCTTCCGGCGGGCCCACGGCACCACCCCCGCGAGGTGGCGCCGGGACCGGAAGGGCTAGGCGCGCCTGAAGGATGCCAGGCAGCCCAACGTCACCCCCGCCATGAGCGAGGCGTAACCCACCAGCGGCCAGGCGGTGTCGCCGTCGAGCAGGACGACCATCAGGGTCCCCACGACGCCGACGACGAGGCTCTGGATGCAGAAGTGGAGCGCGACCGCTGTTCCCGCCACGGAGCCAAAGGCCTGGAGCGCGCCATTGGCGGTGACGGACGCGGCGAACACGATGCCCGCGGAGATGATCCACATGGGCGCGACGAACGTCCAGAAGGACGGCGCCGTGAGGAGCTGCCCGGCGGTGAGCAGCGCCGCGCCCAGCAGCAACAGGAGCATGCCGCGAGCAAGGCTGCCCGCCAGTCCCCAGCGGGCCACGAAGTGCTTCGCGAAGCGCGTCGTCACCATCATGGCGAGCGCGGCGGTGGCGAAGGCCAGGCTGAAGCCCAGCTCCGAGAAGCCCGCCCGTCCCATGAGCACCCGGGGCGCCGTGGAGAAGAACACGAAGAAGGAGCCCATCGCCGCGCTGAAGCCCAGCGTGTACGTCCAGAACGCGGCGCTGCGCAGGATGCGTGGGCCGGACACCTTCTGAATAGCCACGCCGGAGGGACGTGTTTCAGGCCAGCGAGGCAGGGCCTGGAGCAACGCCGCCGTCGCCAGGACTCCGAGCGTGACGAAGAGGGACCGCCATCCAAAGCGCCGTGAGAGCAGCGCCCCGGCGATGGGGCCCAATGCCGGAACGAAGGCCAGCATGGCGCTGAACAGGCTGTAGATGACCGCGCCTTCGGGCCGCTCCGCATAGACGTCCCGGACGGTGGCGAACGTCGCGACGAGCGCGGCGGAGGCCCCCATGGCTTGCAGGAGCCGGAACCCGACGAACATCGCGGCATCGGTGGTGCTCGCGAGCAGGAAGGAGGAGAGCGCGAAGACCCACGCGCCCCCCAGCAACACCCGGCGCCGTCCGATGCGGTCCGAGAGCGGGCCGAACACCAGTTGTCCGGCCCCGAGCATGGCCATGTAGAGGCTCAGCGTGAGTTGGATGATGGAGGCAGAGGTGCCGAGGACTCCGGTCATGGCCGGAACCACGGGCAGGTAGATGTCCATGGCCAGCGAGGCCAGGAGGTCGAAGGGGGCCATCAGCAACAGCGCTGCTGGCACGGAGAGATTCCACGACAGGGCTTTGGGGTCAGACATGAAGGCATCCGCGCAAATGAGGAACATCTGGCGGCGATCTGCCTCTCCACGGGGACCGGGATGAGCTGTGGCAGAGGGCCGCGGCAACGGTGAACGTGTCGCCGCGGCTCACTCATCTGCGGAACTGGCGTCCGACATCCGGCGGGCTCCTGGGTGTATCGGGTCCGGGCGGGACGAAAACACCGGGCCCTTCCTGACAGGGGGCGCGAAGACGGGAGGGCCCTCCCCTGTTCAGCCCCTCGGCGCGCGATACGCCGGGAAGAAGCCCGTGTCGTCTCGGCCCGCCGAAAGGCGCGCGTACACCGAGGGCTCGCAGATGATCTCGTGGGTGTGGAGGCGGGAGCTTGCGTTCGCGAAGCTCCGCTTGAACTGCTCGAGGCCGTCCCCCGGCCGCACGCCACCGCCCAGGTGCAATGGCAGTCCCATGCGGACACTGAGCGCCACCATGGCCTCGAAGACGGTGTTCTTGGTCGGAGAGCGCGACAGGTGCGCATCCGCCGTCCCGCCCAGGTAGTAGTGCAGCACGCCGTCGCTGGCGACCACCACCCCCGAGGAGGCGATGCAACGGTCCGGAGCACGCGTCGTCAGGAGCCAGGCCAGGGGCGAGGAGAACAGGTCCTCGAAGTACGCGTCGGAGAAGAAGTACCGGGCGTGCGCTTCGTCGCGGACCATGGTCTGCCGGTAGACCTCCTTGAAGCCCTCGCGCTCCTCGTGCGAGGCCTCGCGCGCCGGACCGCAGGTGCTCACGTAGCCCAGCCGCGTGTTGCGCCGCATCTGCCGGCGGGCCTCCGCCTGGAACTCGAGCGGACGCCGGGAGTCGATGAAGAACACCTCGTTGCGCTCCGTCCCGCCCGCGAAGCAGCGGGGCCCCGAGACGCGGTCGCGCACGAAGAGGCTCACGAGCCCGATGCCGGTCCAATCCACGGCGTCCTTCCAAACCTCGCTCAATCCATCCATCCGCCCGCCGGGAAAGCCATACGGGGAGATGGCGTCCTGGTAGGGCGTCCCCTCGATGGGCCGCACGAGGAGTGGCACCCGCAGCGCACGCCCGTCGCCGTCCTCGATGAGCAGTGTATGTGTCGCGCCCTCCGCCCGCAGGTGGTGCGCGGAGCGGAAGTAGTCCTCCGACAGGGTGGACATCCCCGCGTCAGGAATCAGGACCGCGCGGCAGGACTTCAGGCTCGGAGACGGCAGTCGCAAGGCTTCGGTGTGATTCATTCGAGCGCATCCTTTCCATGAGCGATGCAGGGCCCGCCGACTCCCTGCTCCAGCGCGGGGCGCGGAGGCCCTCAGGCGAGGCGTGGCGGAACCGCCGCCCGGACTCCTGCCTTCCGCCGCCACTGCCGGAAGGCACGCAACGCGGGCTGTTCGACTCCGTAGGTGATGACGATGGCCAGCACGAACCCGGCCACCAGCGCGACCGCGATGGCTGCCTCCGGGCGCCAGGCCGATGCCTCGAGCCGCCGGATGATGACGTAACCGATGTTCTGGTGGACCAGGTAGAACGGGTAGGAGATGAACCCCATGAAGAGCAGCGGGCGCCAGGTGAGCCAGCGCAGCCAGCCCTTGGACAACGCGTAGGCGAGGCCCAGCACCACCGGGAATACGAGGGCGGGAGCCTCACTCCCCACGAGCACCTCGTGAGCGAAGCTGACGGCGACCAGCACGAGCGCGGACGGACGGGAGACCTCGCCGCGGCTCTGCTTGAAGGCCAGCACGCCCAGCGCGAAGTACTGCAGGTGCGGTCGGCTCGCGAGCCGCGCCAGGAAGGTCACGCCCAGGGACTGGGCCGCCAGCTCCGCCAGGGTCTGCAACACGACGAGCACGATGAAGATGGGGATGATCCTGGGCAGCGTCCGCGTGTACGCGAGCACGAACATCAGCAGGTAGAACGACAGCTCGATGGTCAGCGTCCAATACACGGTGTCGACGTGCGGGACGCGGAGGAACTCGTGAAACATGGTCAGGTTGACCAGGGCCGTCTGGAGGCTGAATTCACGCTCCGGCAGCCCGAACAGCGTCACCCCCGTGAAGGTGAGCGCGACGGCCGTCCAATAGGACGGGTAGAGCCGGGCCGCGCGGCTCCACACGAAGTCCCGGGCCCGTTCCACGCGCTCCAGCGACATCAGGATGACGAAGCCGCTGATGGCGAAGAAGAGCTGGACGCCATACTTCCCGAAGCGCATCTCCCAGAGCGGAACCGTGTGTCCGTAGAGGTCGCTGTATTCCGCCGTGAAGTGATACAGCGCGACCGCCAGCGCCGCGAAACCCCGGAGCGCGTCCAGTTCCATCAGACGCGGTGGGTTCGTCTCCGGAGCGGCAGGAATGCGTGTCATCCGGGTTCACCCTTCCTGGGACTCTCCGGCCAGCCTTCGGAGCAGGTCCAACGGTAGGTGTCTCACGGTATTCTCACCATGCGCCCTTGGGTCGCGGACATGTGTCACGTCTTCCGCAGGCGCCTGCCCTCGTGTCAGAGGGCAGGGATGCGACCTGTCACTCAATTCCGGGGCGCGCGATACGCAGGGAAGAAGCCCGTGTCGTCACGGCCTTCCGACAGGCGGGCATACACCGCCGGGTCGCAGATCAACTCATGGGTGTGGAGGCGTGAGCTCGCGTTGGACAGGCTCCGTTTGAATTGCTCGAGGCTGTCCCCCGGCTGGACGCCTCCGCCCAGATGGAGCGTCACGCCGAGTTGCGAGCAGAGTTCCACCAGCGTTCCAAAGACATTCTTCGCCGGCGAGCGCGACAGGTGCGCATCCGCGGTTCCGCCCAGGTAGTAGTGCAGCATGCCGTCGCTGCTGACACACAGCGCGGCGGAGGCCACGCCCCCCTCCGGTGCATGCGTCGTCACCAGCCAGGCCCACGGCGACGAGAACAGCTGCTCGAAATAGGCGTCGGAGAAGAAGTACCGGGGGTTCGCGCCTTCGCGAACCATGGTCTGCCGGTAGGCCAACTGGAATCCCTCCCGGTCCTTGCGCGACGCCTCGCGCGCCTCACTCGCGGTGCTCACGAAGCCCAGCCGGAGGTTGCGCCGGATGTGCCGGTAATGCATCTCCCGGAACGCCACCGGCAGGCGCGGGTCGATGAAGAACACCTCGTTGCGCTCCGTCCCGCCCGCGAAGCACCGGGGCCCCGAGACGCGGTCGCGTACGAAGATGCTGACGAGCTCCGTCCCCGTCCAATCCACCGCATCCTTCGACACCTCCCGGAGCCCGGCCAGCGCGCCGCCGGGAAAGCCATACGGGGAGATGGCATCGCGGTAGGGCGTCCCCTCGATGGGCCGCACGATGAGCGGCACCCGCTGCGCGTTCCCCCTGCCGTCCTCGAGGACCAGCGTATGCGTCACCTGTTCGGCTCGCAGATGGTGCGCGGAACGGAAGTAGTCCTCCGACACCGCCAACGCCCCCTGATCAGGGACGAGCACGGCCCTCATTCGCAGCATCCGCATGGCTGTGCCCCCCGCCTCCTGTGTCATCACGACTGTATTTCGATTTGTTACTGGCTTTCGCGTTGCAGGCTAGCCTTCCAGCCCCTGCGCTGGAGCCACCCGCCGGGGCCCCCCCGATGTTGGAATCCGGCCGGAGAGGCCCCAGGGCCTCGCCCTGGGGTCGCGGTGTCTGGCTTCGCCGCCGGGAGTGCTGCGCCGCGCCTGCTGCTAGGCTCGGTGGCGACCTCTCCGGGAACTCCCAACCGATGAAGCGCGTCCTCCTCGTCCTGCTGGTCCTCGTCCTGCTTCTCGGGGGCGTCCTCGTCGTCCGCACGCTGCGCTTCGGTTCACGGCAGGTGACCGCCGAGCCCGCCGAGCCCTTCACGGTGGATGCCGCCGCGGCAGCGAGTCGCCTCGCGGAGGCACTGCGCCACCGCACCATCGCCTCCTCCGACGGAATGAGGGCGGAGGACGCCGCCTTCCAGGCGCTGCATGACGGGTTCGTGGCGCGGTTTCCCCGCATGCACGCGGAGCTCGCGCATGAGGCCGTGGGCGCGCATGCGCACCTCTACACCTGGAAGGGTTCGGAGCCCGGCCTTCAACCCGTGCTGCTGATGGGCCACCTGGACGTGGTGCCCGCGGAGGCGGAGGCCACCTGGAGCCACCCGCCCTTCGGTGGCGTCGTGGCGGATGGCTATGTGTACGGACGCGGGACGCTGGACGACAAGGGCAGCGTGCTGGCCATCCTGGAAGCCGTGGAGGGCCTGCTCGCCGAGGGCTACCGCCCCCGCCGCACGGTGATGCTCGCGTTCGGCGCGGACGAGGAGGTGGGCGGGCATGACGGTGCCGCTCGCGTGGCCGCGCTGCTGCGCGAGCGGGGCGTGCGCCTGGAGTCGGTGCTGGACGAGGGTGGCCCCATTGGCGTGGGGCTCGTGCCCGGCGTGGCCGCGCCGGTGGCGCTGGTGGGCGTGGCGGAGAAGGGCTCGGCGCGCGTGGAGTTGGTGGTGCGGAGCGCGGGCGGACACGCGTCCATGCCGCCCCCGCAGACCGCAGCGAACACCCTGGCCCGGGCGCTCGTGCGGCTGGAGGAGAACCCGTTCAAGCCCGAGCTGCGCGGCGGGACGCGGGCGCTCTTCGAGTACGTGGGGCCGGAGATGAACTTCGGCATGCGCCTGCTCTTCGCCAACACCTGGCTCTTCGCGCCCGTCATCGAGCGGCGGATGTCCGCGGCTCCCTCCACGAACGCCAGCATCCGCACCACCTTCGCGGCCACCATGCTCGAAGGCAGCCCCAAGCCCAACGTGCTGCCCTCACAGGCGAGAGCGGTGCTCAACGTCCGCCTGCTGCCGGGCGACAGCCTGGAGGACGTGCGCACCCACGTGCGCAAGGTGGTGGAGGACGAGCGGGTGGAGCTGACCGCCGAGGGCGACGAGGCCTCGCCGGTGTCACGCATGGACACGGAAGGCTGGGGGCAGTTGCAGCGCAGCATCCGGCAGGTGTTCCCGGACGTGCTGGTGGCGCCCTTCCTCACCGTGGCGGCCACGGACGCGCGCTACTTCCATCCCCTGAGCGACAGCGTGTATCGCTTCGTGCCGGTACGGATGAACCGCGAGGACCTCACCCGGATGCACGGCCGCGACGAACGGCTCTCCGTGGAGGAGCACGCCGCCGCCATCCGGTTCTATGCGCAGTATCTGCGCAACAGCACGCGCTGACAGGGCACGCCTACGCCGCGACGAATGGCAGCAGTTCGTCGAGGCGGGTGAAGACGACGGTGGGCGCGCGTGAGCGCAGCAGCGCCTCCGTCGCGTAGCCCCACGTCACCGCGGCGGTGGCGATGCCCTCGGCCGCCGCGGCCTCGATGTCGCGCACCTCGTCGCCCACGGAGAGGGCCTCACCAGGACGCACTCCCGCGGCCTTCAGCACCTTCCGGAACTTCGTCCGCTTGCCGAAGAGGCCCGCGCCGCAGGCGTAGTAACGGATGCGCGCGGACGCCACCGGCCCCAGCACGCGCCGCACGTTCTCCTCCGCGTTGGAGCTCACCACGGCCAGGGTGATGCCCCGTGCCTCCAGTTGCTCCAGCATCGCCTCCACGCCCGGGAAGGTCGGGATGCGGTGCGCGTCACGCGCGACGAGCTTGCGCATGTGGGCGGCGATGAAGGGCATCTTCCACATGGGCACGCCGAGCTGCGCGATGATGGCCCGGGTGTCCTGCCCGCGCAGCGCCTCCAGCTCCTCCTCGCTGACGGTGCGGAAGCCATAGCGCCGGGCCACGTCGTTGAAGATGCCGCGCAGCCAATCCGCGCTGTCCGCGAGCGTCCCGTCGAAGTCGAAGATGATCAGCCGGTATCCCATGGGACTCAGTTCAGGGTCCCACAGTCGGCGATGCGCTGCACCCGGAGCGCCGCCAGCCTCACCAACGGCGCCGCCACCTCGGGTCCTTCCAGCAAGGCCACCGCGCGGGCCACGGCGTCCAGGGTGGACATCCCCGCGGGGTGCGAGGGTTCGCGAAGCCGGAGCAGGCCGGGCTCCGGCGGAGGCAGCACCAGCCGGGGCAGTGCCCGCAACTCAGGGAGCCGCTGGGTCATCCTCCGCGCCTGCGACCAGTTCGCGTCCAACACCACCACCTGCCTGGGAGGAGGCGCGTCCGGCGGCGCGGTGGGACCGTCTGGGAAGAGCAACCAGGTCCCCGGTTCGGAGAGGACCTCGATGTCGAGGGTCCCCGCCATCGAGCCGTGGATGAGCAGCTTCGCGTTCGCGAGGGCGAGCGCGGCCACGCCCCCGGTGTTGCTCCGCTTCGACACCTCCATCACGTGCTGGAGGAAGACGAAGCGGGTCCGGGTCTCCACCTGCGGAACCTCCGTGCACAGGCACAGGTGTTTCGCCAGGTTGCAACGCGAACAGCGAGGTGGACGGGCAGCACGGGGAGGCATCCTCCCGTCATCCTGTGCCCGTCCCCTCGCGAAGAAAAGCACTCGTTGAGAGCGCTTCAGCCCCCCTGCGTGCGGCACCATGCGATTCGCGTCGCGGCCAGCGCACGGGGTGAGTCCACCGTCACGGTGTCCGTCCCCGAGGGCACGGCCGCCAGCTCCGTCAGCGGCGCTTCGAGCGCGGTGACCGCCTGGGTCTCGGCGCTGCCTGCCTTCGCCAGGAAGGGGAGCCGCACCGTGAGCTGGGTGGCCTGGCTGCCCCGCTTCTCGGTGCGCACCACCAGGCTGCTCGGAATCGCACCGCTCGTCGTGCCACAGCTGGAGGAGCCCCCCGCCGCTCCCGGCGCCTGAACCCGCGCCACGCGAATCATCACGTCCTCCGACTCCACCGGCGTCCCGGCGTTCGTCGCCGTCACCTGTCCCAGCGAGCCCGTCTCCGCCAGCGCGCCCCCCTGCCCTTCCTGTCCACCGGAGATGAAGCGGGCCTCCAGCGGGGTGGTGACCGACAGGGCGTCCTTCAGGGGCGTGCCGAGCCGGGGCGTGCCATTGACAGACAGCGGGGGCGCCACGACGTACTCCTGCTCATGCCAGCCGAAGTCGCTGCCAGACGCGCCCCGGCCGCCCGCGGGGGTGTTGCGGAGCACGACGCCGAGCAGGGCGCCCTCTTCGTCCAGCGTCCAGGCCGGGATGCCCTGATGGTAGATGCCTCCCACCGGCTGGCTGCCCTGCTGGATGCAGGGAATCACGTAGTCATGCGTGGCGACGAAGGTCGGACCGGGCCAGTTGGGCACGGGCAGGACGTCCTGCTGGTAGTGCGGCGTGCCGTAGCTGAGCGTCGTGGGCGCCGTCCCGCTCGGGTTCACCATGGGGAACGCCACCGCGACCGACATGCCAGAAGGCGAGGCACCCGTGAGCTTCATCCGGAGGAAGCGCTCGCCCACCACCAGCGAGTACTCCAGCGTGAACCTGTGGCCGCTGTTCTGCTCCGTCACCTCCGCCTGCAAGCGATAACGGTACGGTCCCTGCTCCAGCCACCGCGCGTCTCCTCCCACGAACTTCGCGGACCCGTCCCTGCTGAACTTGCCATAGGCAGGCGGATTGGTGGAGGCATACGGCTCATTGCCGAACTGATAGATGTTGCCAGTGTCGGTGTAGAACCGCAGATGATTGCCCACGCGTTTGGAGGCGAAGAGGCTGCGAGTCACGCCGTCCACTCCATACGAGAACTGGCTGATGCCCCACCCGTGCTCCTTGGAGAGGGTCACGCTGATCAAGTCGTTCTCGAGGGTCGCCGTGCCGCTCACGGACGGCTGCGCAATCACGATGGGCCCCGGCGGGGGCAGGGTGGAGAGGTAGACCGTCTCGTATCCCGCGCTGGGGGGCGCCGCCATGAAGAGGAGGTTCCCGTTCGCGGCCCGCTGGATGGGCAGCAAGCCGTCACGGGTCCGCACGCTCTTCACGGCGTGGAAGCGCAGGTCCGCCGGTGGAGGGGTCAGCTCCGCCAGCAGCCCGTGGACCCGCTCGAACCCGAGCGTGTTGCACACGACGACAGGGAGCTCCTGGGACTGAGGCTTCGCGGAGATGCCCTGCGCGAGCAGCTCCATCCCCTGGTCCAGGGCGGCCCTCGCCACCGAGACGCCCTGCCGGCTCAGCGGCAGCTGCTCGCCGTAATACACGTTGTCCGGAGACGTGCCCGTCACGAAGTCGTGATGGGAGCTGGGGGCCAGGACCTCCCAGCCATTCCAGACGGTGGAGTCGAACGCGTCCAGCGAAGAGGTGGCGTAGCTGCTGCTGGTGCGAAGCAGCGCGCCGATGACCTCCGCGGACATCAGCGCGCGCACCGCCGCGTACTGGTTCCGCTTCAGCGCGGGGCGGCTGGCGAAGTAACCCGTCCAGTAGTTCTGCGCGTTGAGCGGTGCGTTCACGGGGAGCGAGGCGCCGCTTTGCAGGACGGCGTCCATGTATGTCTTGAACGTCCCCGTTGTTCCCTTGACGCCATTGCTGTTGCCATTGCTGGTGTTGTAGCCGTGGGTCACGTTCAACCAGCTCAACACCTCGCCTGACGGGGAGGTGACTGAGGGCGTGGCGAAGTCGATGCCCACGGGAATGAAGCGGAGGCCGTTGGGCCAGCCCGAGCCGTACTGGTTGACGAACTGGTTCACCGTCTGGGCATTGCTGGAGATGTCGTCCGCGTCCAGGTAGCCCACGGTGCCGTAGGTGTTGGGCATGAAGAGCGTGGTGATGCGAGAGCCGTCCCCTGCCTGCCAGTGGAAGACCAGGCCGTGGGTGTTCAACTGCGACGCGATGGAGGGGCCCACGGGGTCGATGGGCGCGGCCCCCGGCGACCCCTGGGGCGAGCCGGGCACGCGGGAGAGCCCGGCCGTGGTGAGGCCCATGGCGTTCAGCACCACCGGCAGCTGGGGGTCATGCCCGAAGTCATCCGGGAGCCACGCCGAGTCGTACAGGTTGGCCTCGAGCCCGGCCTGCTTCGCCCAGGTGCGTCCCACCAGGTAGTTGCGGATGAAGAGTTCGCCCGCGCAGACGAGGTTGTCCGGCGACGTGATGCCACCGCCCATCAGGCAGAAGTCGTCACCCGCCGCCGCGAAGACCGTGATGCCTGCCGGGTTGTCCCGCGCATAGCGTTGCAGGAAGCCCACCTCCGTCACGGAGAAGGTGAAGCCGATCCGCCGGGAGAAGAGCGACACTGCGGCGTTGAAGATGTTCTGGACCGTGTCGCGTCCGGAGCTGGAGCCCGTCGCCTGGCTGTTGGAGGCGTAGTACTGGTCGAACGTGTAGACCCAATCCCAGTCAATGTGCGTCGTCGGGCAGATGAGGATGCCCTGGGTGAAAGGCGTCTTGGAGGTCATGAGCGCTTTTCCGATGCGAGGGGGAACGCCCAGCCCCTACGCAATTCGGATGCCACGCTGCGCTCGCCCCTGGAGGGCCGGGGGCCAGCCCTGGCGCCGCGTCACCTCAGCAAGCGGCTGCGTCAGCACGGAACGCGACACCGCTCATTTCGCCCTGGCGGTGCGTGCGAAGGCCTCTCGGGAGCGTTCAATCTCCGGCCGGTGTCGCTGCGCCCACATCGCGAGCACGGACACCGGTTCGAGCAGCGTGCGCCCCAGCTTCGTGAGCGCGTAGTCCACGCTCGGCGGCGTCGTCGGGTGCACGGTGCGCGTCAGCAGTCCGTCCCGCTCCAGGTTGCGCAGCGTGAGGGTCAGCATGCGCTGGGAGATGCCCTCGATGGCGCGCTTGAGCTCGCTGAAGCGCACGGGGCCTTCGCCCAGGTTGACGATGACCATCACGCTCCACTTGTCCCCGACGAGGCTGAGGATTTCGCGCGTCGCGACGCAGTCGTCGTCATAGCGCCCGGTCATCTTTCCGTACCCTGGTGACTTCAATGTGCCTCCTTGTCCGGCCTGTGCACGGTATGCCAGAGAGACGTGGTCATCATCCGTAACCAGGCACATGGAAGTAACCCCGGAGCCACGATGGATACGCTCTCCCCTCCCGTTGGCGTTTCAGCGAAGCCGTCCAAAGCCCTTCACATGGGCCTGTGGGTCGTCCAGGCGCTGCTGGGCATCACCTTCGTCGGCTCGGGCATCTGGAAGGCGCTCACGCCCCTGCCGGAGCTCGCCGCGATGATTCCGTGGGCGGGTCAGGTGTCGCCTGCGTTCCTGTACTTCATCGTCGCGGTCGACCTGGCGGGCGGGATGGGCGTCGTCCTGCCCTCGCTCACGCGGGTGAAACCGGGCCTGACGGTCCTGGCGGCCCTGGGCTGCGCGTTGCTCCAGGTCAGCGCCATCGTCTTCCACTTCTCTCGCGGCGAGGCGGCGAACACGCCCTTCAACTTCTTCCTGGTCGCGCTGTCGCTCTTCGTCTTCTGGGGGCGCAGGACGCGCGCTCCCATCAAGCCCCGGCACGCCTGAGAATCACCGCGCGCGCATCCACGTTGAGGACCTGGGTCCCGCTCGCGAGCGTGACGAGCGGCACGTCCCAATGACAGTGGCCGCAGATGACGAGGAGCCTGCTCCAGGGCTCCACCGCCTCCCGGATGATGGCGTTGCCTCGCAGCCCCGTTCCCGGGGCGTCCGGGCCCTCGTGGAGGACGAGCACCTGCGGCTCCTGGAGCAGCACCTCTTCAATCCGTTCCAGTTGGGCGGATTGCTCGCGCCGGTTGAGCTTGTCCGGGCGCCCGATGATGTAGCTCACCCCGCCCACCGCGAGTCCGTCCTGCGCGACGACTTCGCCATCCAGCAGCTTCTGCCTGGGTTGGCGGAAGAAGCGCTCGCGCTCCCCGGTACCGCCGAACGTGTCGTGATTTCCCGCCACGCCAACGACCCAACGGAAGTACCTGGCGAAGGCAGTCCAGACGCTCCGCACGTCGCCGGAGGCGCCCCGTTCATCCGCGGTGTCGTTAGAGAAGAGGTCTCCCGCCAGGATGATGCCGGTGCGGTTCGCGGGAGGGAGGCCGCCCGCCTTGCACATCATCGCCAGCTCGTCGGCCACGACCTCTCCCAGGAGCGCCGCCGCCCCGCCCTTCACGGCATGAGGCGCCATCCCCTGGAGGTCCGAGAGCGCGATGACCGCGTCCAGGTCCCTGGGAAGGGCGTCCACCTGTCCGCACAGCAAGGGGAGTCGTTCCGCACGGGTGCCTCCGCGCGGCGACGCGTTCAGGTACCACCACTCATGAAGGGGCTTCTCTTCGACGGACAGGATTCTCATGCGCCCCCCGGACGGAGCCTGCCCGTGGGGCTGACAATGCCGGGAGGACGCGAGAGCATTCTGGGATGACCTCACGGTTTTCCCTCGCGGTCGCCCTCGTGCTGGGTGCGGCCGGATGCGCTGGCGTCCAGCAGGCACCTTCCGCTGCTCCTGTCGGCACCGTCCGCTTCACCACGCAGGCGCACTTCAATGATTGCGACATCGTGGCGACCGCGCGCCCCCTGGCGGACGCCCAGTCCGTGGATTGCGGCGAAGCCCGAAGCTACGAGGACCGGCTGAAAATGCGCGCCTGCGTCGAGGCAGCTGACGCGGCTGGCAAGCCCTTCATCGCCATCTTCCACCTGCCAGGCATCGACTCCGCCATTTCCCAGGCCCTGCTCCGCTCCGCGAACGGAGAGCACCTTCAGCTCTGGTACGACAGCGACCCGAGCGGAGGCAACGGCCGCTTCCAGTCACGCGTCCATCGAAGGGTCTGCGAGCGCTTCGTACCGGATCCGGACAGTGAGGCGGACTTGCGCTGCGAGTCGCAAACCGTTGGAGCCACCGTGTGCCTTGGCACGGAGTACGCCCTGGGGGCCCTTCAGTCCGCCGCAGGCCTGCTGTGCATGCCTGACGAGACGTACGCCCCAGGCATCTTCGACTGCGGCTCATGCGAGGACGCCCGCTCCCCGGTGCTCCCTGGCTACAAGCCAGTCCCCGCGGGCACCTTGCTTGTGTGCAAGGCGAATTCTCCCCAGGCCTTTACCTGCTCCTCCACCTCGGAGATGGACGATGCAGTGGGCGTGCTCACTGAACGGGAACCGCCCCCGGTGGCACCGAAGGGCGGTCCCTGAGCTCAACGGTTCGTCACGCCTTGGCGCCCTTCGGGGCCTCGTGCTCGTCGCGGCCGTGGACGGAGGAGACGGGGCTCGTGGCTTCCACGGCGGAGAAGGTCTCCAGGACCTTGTAGGTGTGGCTGGCCCCGCGCGGCACGAGCCAGGAGTCGCCGGGGTTCAGCAGGATGACCTGCCCCTCCAGGTGCAGCTCCGCGCGGCCCTTGAGCACGAAGCCCACGGTCTCGTAGTCGCGCGTGCTGGCGGGCTTGGCCTCGGCGGGCGGCTCGTCCTCCCACAACCGCATGGCCACACGGACGCCGGATGCGAGGTACTTCTGGCCCATCTCCCCCTTGGGGGAATGGCGGCTTTCGACCTTCTTCACGCTGGTGTCGCCCATGTTCGCCTCTCCTTGGGGGGCGGCGTCCGGCGCCGCGCTCCTCCTGGGAGAAGGTAGGGAAGACCCCGGACCGTGGCGGGCCGCGTCGCGGTGGTCGCCCGCCTGCCCTGCGTCCGGAAAGACGAAAGCCCAGCCTCCTCGGGGAGACTGGGCTTCGAGGACTCACCTCAAGGGGTGAGTCGACGGTTCAGCTCGCTTACCCGGCGCGAACGTTCTGCGCCTGCAGGCCCTTGGGGCCCTTGGTGACTTCGAACTCCACCTTCTGGCCCTCGGCCAGGGTGCGGAAGCCATCCATGTTGATCGCAGTGTGGTGGCAGAAAACGTCTTCGCCATTGTCCTGCGCGATGAAACCAAAGCCCTTCGCGTCGTTGAACCACTTCACGGTACCAGAAGCCATTGTGAGTCTCTTCTCTTTCTCTGCTCTGAACAGGTGGGAGGCTCGCGCCTTCCACCGGTGCCGGAACGAACACCGCCCCGGCACGCCGGGTACTCTACCCACTTCCGGCGCGAACACCACTCCTGAGGGTGGAATCCTGCCGGCAGTCGTCCTGCATCCGACACAGCGGCTGCAGTCGAGGCCCGGCTTTGGAACATCCCATGCCCCACCGGGCATTCCGGACACCCCTCCGAAAGCCCTTCACACTTCTTCACCGCCGCCGGGCGTGGGCTTCACACCCGCCCTCTACCTTGAGCTCCGTCAGAAACGACACGGGCCCGCCGATCCGGCGCTCGCCTGCTTCCTGGAGCCAAGACCATGTTCGGATTCATCTTCGGTACCGCCTGCCTCGCCGGTCTCTTCGCCACCCTGCGCCGGGGGCGCTACGGACACCACCACCACGGCCGCGGAGGCCGGTTTGGCATGCGCCCCCGGCTGCGCTGGCTCTTCGAGCGGCTGGAGACGTCTCCCGGCCAGGAGAAGGTCATCGTGAAGGCCGTGGAAAACGTGCGCGAGGCCTTCGCCAAGGTGAAGGACCAGTGGGGCCCCAGCCGCACGTCGCTCGCGGGCTCGCTGCGCGGGGAGCACTTCGACGGCGCCATGCTGCGCGAGCTGTTCACCCGCCACGACGTGGCGCTGGAGACGCTGCGCAACGCCGTGCAGGACGCCCTGTCCCAGGTGCACGAGGCGCTGGAGCCCAACCAGCGCCGCGAGCTCGCGGACATCATCGAGCACGGCTGGGGCTACGGATGGCGCGGCGAGGGCCGGGGCTGGCACGGGCGGCGCTGCGGCGGGTACGGCCGGTGGGGTGGCCGCCCCCACAACGATGACGGCCCCGCGTCCTTCGTCTGAAACCACCCTTCCCTGTCCCCTGCCTGGAGATTGCCCATGCGCCACCGTCTGCTCGTCGTCCTCCTCGCCGCGGGTGCCATCGGAGGCTATGCCTCCGGCTTCGCGAGCATTGCCCGCCACCACCGCGCCGCCTGCCACCGGGGTGACTGGGGTGGCCCCAGCTACCGAAACGGGATGCCGCCCTACTGGGACTGGCATGCCCCCAGGCCCCAGGGCGCACCGGGCCCGGCCGACGCACCGGGAGCGCGTTAGGATTCGCCCCCGCCCATGCCCACCCGCGTCCTGCTCATCGATGACGACACCCGGATGTTCGAGTTGCTCGCGGAGTACCTCGGGCAGAACGGCATCACCGTCAGCCACGCGCCCGACGGTGGCCGCGGGCTGGCGGCGCTGGAGGCCAACGCCTACGACGCCGTGCTCCTGGACGTGATGATGCCGGGCATGGACGGCCTGGAGGTGTGCAAGCGCATCCGGGCCAAGAGCCGCATCCCGGTGCTGATGCTCACCGCCAAGGGCGACGAGACGGACCGCGTGGTGGGCCTGGAGCTGGGCGCGGACGACTACCTGCCCAAGCCCTTCGGACCGCGCGAGTTGCTCGCCCGCCTGCGCGCGGTGCTGCGGCGGGCGCAGCCGGCGGCGGTGGCGGACCGGCTCGAGTCGAGCGGGGTCTCCATCGACGTGTCCGGGCGCGAGGTGAAGGTGGAGGGGCGCGCGGTGGAGCTGACGGGCCTGGAGTTCGACCTGCTGCTCGCGCTGGTGCGCAGGGCGGGCCGGGTGATTCCCCGCGACGCGCTGCTGGGCGAGGCGGGCCGCAGCGACACGGTGGTGAGCGAGCGCACGGTGGACGTGCACATCTCCCACCTGCGCCAGAAGCTGGGGGACGTGGGCACACGCCTCATCAAGACGGTGCGCGGCGTGGGCTACGTGTTCGCCAAGGAGGGCGCCTGATGGGCTGGGGCCATCACCACTGGCCTCCCAAGCGGGAGGACTGCGGGCCGGAGCTGCACCGGAGGTTCGGCCGCCACGCCCAGGCCCATGCCCGCCGCCGGCGCATGTTCCACCTGGGCCGGCTGGGCTCCTACGTACAGGCGCGGCTGCGGCGGCGGCTGTTCGTCATGTTCGGGCTCACCATCCTGGTGACGGTGCTCGTGGTGTCGTGGGTGATGAACCTGACGGGCGGCAACAGCTGGCGGCAGGAGACGGACCGCATCCGCGCGTTCGTGGGCCACCAGTTCGCGGAGGTGTGGGACGCGCCCGCCGAGCGCGACGCCCTGATGCGGAGCATCTCCGACGACCTGGACGTGGACGTCGTGCTGACGGACCTGTCCGGCGCGGTGGTGGCGACGGGCGGCTCCCCGTGCTCGAAGCCGGACGCGACCCTCCCGGTGATGCGGCAGGACACGCAGCTGGGTTCGTTGCAGGCCTGCTACCTGCAGACCCGCTCGCGGGGCCCCTGGCGCGCCGTGCTGCCGCTGGGCATCGCGGTGCTGGTGCTGTGGACGGCGGCGGGCGGTATCTCGTTCCGGCTGGCGCGGCCGGTGGACACGCTGGTGAAGGCCACGCAGGAGCTGGGCGAGGGCCGCCTGGGCGCTCGGGCGAGCCTGGACCGCCACACCACCGGCGAGTTCGCGGTGCTCGCCGAGTCCTTCAACGACATGGCGGCGCGCATCGAGAAGCAGATGGCGGACCAACGCGAGCTGCTGGCGGCGGTGTCGCACGAGCTGCGCACGCCGCTGGCGCGGCTGCGCGTGCTGACGGAGCTGCTGCGCGACGGCAGCGGCAACCCGCGCACGTTGGACCAGGTGGACCGCGAGGTCGTGGAACTGGACGCGCTGGTGGGCGAGCTGCTCGCCAGCTCCCGCCTGGACTTCGGACAGCTCACGCCCAAGGCGCTGGAGGCGGGCGTGCTCGCTGCGCAGGCGCTGGAGCGCGTGGGGCTGTCCGCGACGCTGCTCCAGCCGGAGACCGACGACGTGGCGCTGATGGCGGACGCAACGCTGCTGGGCCGGGCGCTGGTGAACCTGCTCGACAACGCGCGCAAGCACGGCGTGGGCGTGGAGGCACTGCGCATCCAGGAGCACGGGAAGGAGCACCTCGCCTTCAGCGTGGAGGACCGGGGCCCGGGGCTTCTGCCTGGCGAGGAGAAGCGCATCTTCCAGCCGTTCTACCGGAAGGACCGGGGCGGCGAGGCTCGCGAGGCCGGCTCGCTGGGGCTGGGGCTCGCGCTGGTGCAGCGCATCGCCAAGGCCCACGGCGGTGAGACCTTCGCGGAGAACCGGCCCGCTGGCGGCGCGCGCGTGGGCTTCACGGTGCGCAAGGCCGGGCCGCCGGGTCCGGTGTCGAGCACGCTGGCCTAGCGGCGGTGAACCGCGCGCGTTCCGCGTGCCCCATGCAAGGCGGGGGCATGGGAGGCTCCGTCGCGAAGCCCTCCGCCGGGTCCAGGGACCGCGCGGAGGCGCCGTCCCCGGTCCCCTTGCGGACTACTGCTTCGCCTGCGCGTCCGTCGCGGCGAAGGAGAACGTCGCCTCCGCGGGCGCGCCGTCCTTCACGGTGACTTCCGCCGTCTTCGTGCCCAGCGTCTCGTGCCACGCCTCCAGCGTGTACGTGCCCGCGGGCAGGCCCGTCAGCGTGAAGGAGCCGTCCGCGGCGGTGGTGGCGAAGTACGGGTTGGGGTTGCTCACCACGTAGGCCGTCATCCACGGGTGCACGTCGCACTTGAGGCGCAGCACCTCCGCGTCCGTGGGCATCGGCTTCTGCACCGGCGCTCCGGAGGGCGGCTGCGCCACGTTGAACAGGGGCTTGGTGCCCACCACGCCGCGCACGTTGTGCAGCGTGCCGTCGCTGTTCTTGAACACCACCTGCTGGCCCGCCACCGCACCCTGCACGCGAGGCACGTAGGTGCACTTCGACTGGTCCACCTCCACCGGCGTGGACGGCGCCGCGGGCGCACCCGCGACCGGCCCCTTCACGCGCACGAGCACGTTCTGGAGCTTGCCGTCCTTCACCAGCACGGACTGCTCCTTCTCCGGCCGTCCGTCACACGCGGGGTCGACGCTGGGCGCCAGCTCCGCCATCACCGGCGGCGTGCCGGTGAACGACACCGTGCCCTTCACCACGCCGTTGCCCGCGGGCACCGCCGGGGCCGCCGCCTCGCCCGCACCCGCTCCCGCCGTGGGAGCCGGAGGCACGGCCTGCTGCGTGGGGGCCGCCGGACGCTCGGCGGGGGACGTGGGCGCCTCCTCCTTCTTGCACGCGGGCAGGGCCAAGAGCCCCGCGACACCGACCATCGACAAGCCAAGCAGACGCAGCTTCATGAGGCGGTCTCCTCTGGAGGATATTTCGTGATGCGGTGCCCGCCGTCGTAGTGGAAGGCACCGGGCAAGTCCATCGACACACGGCGCACGGCTACTCGCGGCGGCTCACGCTGAACGCGGCCAGACCCACGAACACCGCCGCGAACGCCAGCAACGCGGGCACCTCCCACCCC
>NZ_RAWR01000019.1:0-69577 GCF_003986945.1 Corallococcus sp. AB018
GGGCGGGACGGGGCGCGATCGACGCCCTTCTCGATGGTGCGCGCGTACACCTGCGACGGCGCGACGCCGCTCTTCACCAGGCCCTCGGCCTTGGCGAGCTCCTCGTCGATGAGGGCCTTGAAGTTGTCGATGGGCTGCGCGCCAGAGAGGAAGCGGCCGTTGATGAAGAAGGCCGGCGTGCCGCTGGCGCCCATCTGCTGGGCCAGGGCCTGATCCTTGTCGATGGTGGCGCCCAGGCGCTCGTCCGCCATGTCCACCTTCCACTTCGCCACGTCCAGGCCGATCTGCTTGGCGTAGCCCTCCAGGCTCTCCCCATCCAGCTTCTTGTTGTTGGCGAAGAGCAGGTTGTGCATGTCCCAGTACTTGCCCTGCTCACCGGCCGCGAGCGCCGCGAGGGCCGCGGGCTTGGCGTGCGGGTGGAAGGACAGCGGGTTCTGGCGCATCACGACGCGCAGCTTGTTGCCGTAGTCCTTCAGGAGCTGCTCGACGGTGTTGTGCGCGCGGCTGCAGAACGGGCACTCGTAGTCGGAGAACTCCACGATGGTGACGAGCGCGTTGACGCTGCCCTTCGTCGGGGCGCCGTCGACGGGCACCTTGAAGACGGTGGGGTCCACGGCGCGCGCCGCGGGCTTGTTCGCCGCCTGCGCGATGGAGGGCGTATTGCCGGTGGAGGGCTTCGATCCGGTGGCGGCACGGCCGCCAACGAACCCGAGCACCAGGCCGACCAGCAGGGCCACGATGACATTGGGCTTCATGGGTTGGGAATGCTCCTGCGCCATAGGTCCGACTCCGGGCCCCAAGCGGGTGTCTGGGTAGGGAAAGGGCGGGGTACTTAACAGAGGGAATTCCAGACACGCAAGCCGCGATGACCGCCTGCGTCCGCCCGTTATCCAGAGGCCTCGAAGGGGCGGACAACGACGTTGGGGACACCAAAATTCCCTCTCAGCGCGCGTGTCGTGTCGCTTTGGCAGGCGGGGTTCCAGGCCCCATGACAGGATGCACGCGAATGGAAGCCGGTGTGCGCGTGGATACGTCGGGGGCCCTCTGCCCGGTGCCCATCCTGGAGATTGCCAAGGCGATGCGCCGCCTGCCGCCCGGGACGCTGGTGGAGCTCGTCTCCACCGACCGCGGGCTGGAGGCGGACCTGCCCGCGTGGTGCGACGCGACGGGCAACGAGCTCGTCCGCATGGAGCGCAGGGGAACCCACTATGTGGGCTGGGTGCGCAAGGCGGGGTGAGCGTCCGTGGGGCGCGGGCCTACAGCAGCTGAAGGACGCGGTCCTCCAGGCGGCGGCCGCGGCTGACGCCGAGGATGAGCACCTGGTGCTGGATGAGGTGGCCGACGGTGCGGCTGATGACCTCCTCGGCCTTGTGGGCCTGGCCGTCGAAGCGCACGCGCAGCACGTCCGTGCCCTCCATGCGCGCGTCGGTGACGCCGGGCAGGGAGGTGATTTCGGGGATGATGACGTCGCCCCGGGCGATCTGGACGCGGAACTCGGCGCCCTGGCCGGTGAGCTCCGACATGGTGCCGGCCTGCGCGAGCGAGCCCTTGTCGAGGATGGCGGCCGCGTCGCACAGCTCCTCCAGCTCCTGGAGGTTGTGGCTGGAGACGACCACCGTCTGCGTGCCCTTCATGTCCTTGATGATCTGACGCACCTGCGCGGCGATGCGCGGATCCAGGCCGGCGGTGGGCTCGTCCAACAGGACGAGCGGCGGGCGGCCCATCAGGGCCTGGGCCATGGCGGCGCGCTTGGCCATGCCGTGGCTGAGCGCCTGGGTCTGGACCTTCCAGGCCTCCATCAGGCCGACCTTCTCCAGGGCGCCGCGGGCCTCGTGCTCGGGCTGGGGCAGGTCCGACAGGCGGGCCCAGTACATGAGCAGCGCGCCCACCTCCCAGCCGGGGGGCAGCACCGCGTCCTGGGGCAGCGCGCCCACGCGGCCCTTGAGGGCGCCGGGCGCGGTGGGGGACACGCCCATCACCTGGAGCGAGCCCTCGGACGGGTAGAGGTAGCCGCACATCATGGAGAAGGTGGTCGTCTTGCCGGCGCCGTTGGGGCCGATGAGACCGAAGACCTCGCCCTGCCGCACCTGGAGACTCACCGCGTTGACGGCGACCTTGGCACCGAAGTGCTTGGAGACGTTGTTCAGCTGGATGGCCAGGTCGCTCACAGGTCCCTCGCGCGCAGGACGCCGTAGGCGCCGAAGAGGAAGATGGCCGCGAAGGCCGCGTAGGCCGCGCCGCTCATGGCGAACTCGGCGAGCTTCGGGTGCAGCAGGTTGCCCGAGTAGTACGACGGGGACAGGTAGCGCAGGAAGCGCAGCACGTTCTCCTCGCTCACGGCGCGTCCCACGGAGTCCATCAGCCAGAAGACGAAGAGCAGGATGAAGTTGAAGACCAGGCTCACCGCGGGGCTGCGGAAGAGGCTGGAGCACAAGGTGGTGAGCGACACGTACGCGAGCGAGAAGACGACGGTGGCGCTCCAGAACTTCAGGAGGTTGAGCACCAGCACGCCGAAGGCGAAGTCGTCGTTGATGATGCGCGCGTAGATGAAGATGGCCAGGTCGATGATCAGCACCAACCCCACCAGCAGCGTGGCCTGGGAGAGGAACTTGCCCAGGAGCACCGACGAGCGGCGCGCGCGCACCGTGAGGTAGCGCATGGAGCGCGGCCCCACTTCGCCGCTCACCTGGTCGAAGCCCATCAGCGCGACGTAGGCGGGCAGGAAGAAGAGGGTGATCTTGAAGACGATGAGCACCACGATGGGCACCTTCGCCAGCGCCTCCATCATCGCGGCGTCGTTGCTGGCGAGGAAGCCCAGCACCCCCTGGTGCATCTGCTCCGCGGCCTGCGCGGCCATCTCCGAGTCCCCGCCGGACTCGGCGAGCTTCGCGTTCACCTGGGCCTGCAGCTCCCGGGTGACGAAGCCCACCACGAGCAGCACCAGCGCGGAGAACATGCTGTAGAGGCCGAGCAGCACGATGGCCCGGCCGCTCTTCATGGCCCGACGCAGCTCGGCTGCCCAGATCACCAATGTCTCTTTGAGTCCGTCCAAGGTGCACAGGACCCTACTGGACCTCCGGGCACCTTCCCAGGTTTCTCGCGGACGAAGGCAGCAGTCGAGGAGGCAAGCCGTGGACAGCGCGCTCTCAGCGACTAGGATCCGGCGGCTTGCTCCCTGC
The DNA here is from genome assembly GCF_003986945.1 of Corallococcus sp. AB018. Classification (NCBI taxonomy): domain Bacteria; kingdom Pseudomonadati; phylum Myxococcota; class Myxococcia; order Myxococcales; family Myxococcaceae; genus Corallococcus; species Corallococcus sp. AB018. The sequence goes on from NZ_RAWR01000019.1 coordinate 3,180, forward strand.
CCCCCGAAGGAGAGCCCCGACGCATGACGATTCGCCGCCTCTTCGCCGCCCTGCCGCTGTTCCCCCTCACGCTGCTCCTGGGCGCCTCCGCGCCCGGGCCGGACGCGAACACCGCGCCGTCACCCGCCGCCCCGTCGGATGCCCAGGTGCTGGCGCAGTCGGTGAGCGCCCTGGGAACGGACGCGGGGCCCGTGGGCGCCCGTGCGCTGGTGGAGAAGGTGGAGGCCGAGCAGCGCGCTCAGTCAGCTTCGCCGGACGCGGGAGGCTCCGCGAGCGTCGCGCAGGCTCCAGACTCCGGGACCGCCGGTGAAGCCGTGGCGGCCACTCCGCCCGAGGACTCGCGCCCGGTGGATGCCCGCGCGCTGGCGGAGGCGCTGGCTTCGAAGGACGCCGCCGCGTTTGAGCCCGGGATGGTGCCTCCGATGCCGGTGCCCTCGCGGGAGAAGGCGCCGCCGTTCGGCAAGCTCCAGGGGCTGCCGCGCGCGCAGGACCTGGTGGCCCGCGCGAAGCTGGAGGGCAACAAGCTGGTGGTGAAGGGCGGCAAGAACGCGCCGGATCAGGTGCTCACCATCGACCCTGGCCTCCAGGCGTCGCTCACGAAGATCATGCAGAACTACCAGGTGCCCTACGGCGCCGCGGTGGTGCTGGAGCCCTCCACCGGCCGCGTGCTCGCGATGGCGGAGCACTCGGAGGCGAAGCCGGAGCTTCGCGGGCTGCCCATCCGCGCGGTGTACCCGGCCGCGAGCATCTTCAAGATCGTCACCGGCAGCGCGCTCCTGGAGGCCGGCGTGTCGGCCGACACCGAGGCCTGCTTCCACGGCGGCAAGCGCCGGCTGAACGAGCGGCAGCTGGAGGACACCGAGCGCGACGGCGCCTGCTATTCGCTGGCGCTGGCCATGGGCAAGAGCGCCAACGTCATCTTCGCCAAGATGACCAGCAAGCACCTGACCGCGGACTCCCTCAAGCGCATGGCGGCGCGCCTGCGCTTCAACCGCGAGATTCCCTTCGCCCAGCCGCTGGACGTGTCACTCGCGTACATCCCGGAGGACGGCTTCGCGCTCGCCAACACCGGCGCGGGCTTTGGCGACGTGTACCTGTCCCCGCTGCACGGCGCGCTGCTGGCGTCGGTGGCCGCCAACGAGGGCCGCTGGGTGGACCCCGTGCTGGTGGAGCCGGAGCCCTTCATGCCCCTGCCGGAGCCGGAGCCCGTGCTCACCCCCACCGCCGCGCATGAGCTCACGCGGATGCTGGAGGAGACCGTCACCCACGGCACCGCGCGCGGCGTCTTCCGTGAGCGCGGCTTCCAGGTGAAGGACGCGGTGGGCAAGACGGGCACGCTCGCGGACCGCGAGCCCTTCCGCGACTACTCGTGGTTCGTGGGCTTCGCGCCCAAGGACAACCCGCGCGTGGCCGTGGCCGCCCTCATCGTGAATGACCCGAAGTGGCGCATCCGCGGCTCCTACCTCGGCCGCGAGGCCCTGCGTCTGGCGTTGGAGCGCATCCCCGCGCCGGTGGAGCTGACGGCCCCCGCGGGCGCCGCCGGCAAGCACTGAAGCGGGACGTCAGGACAGCGGACGCGCGGTGAGCTTCACCAGCCCCGTGTCCACGAAGCCCTGGAAGAACTTCAGGGCCTCCAGCTCCTGGAGGGGCGACACGTGCACGATGGCGGCCACGTCCCGCCGCCCGTCGATGCGCGACAGCAGGTAGCGCTCCGGTGACGTGAGGGGCAGCGTCTTCAGGTGCGCGGGCGTCACCATCAGTGCCGGCACCCGCGACGGCTCCATCAGCGCCTTGCGCAGCTCCGTGAGCAGCCTGCCTTCCGCTTCGCGCAGCAGCTTCGTGGTGTGCTCGCTGGGCGCGATTTCATGCGCACGGCGGGCCAGCGCCTCGCCGTCACGCAGGTTGCCCGCGTCCAGGAAGAGCTGGGCGGCCTGGAGCACCTCGTCGGAGGAGGACTCGGAGCCGATGACGCCGCCTGCGTTCAGGTCGTCCTCGTCGTCATCCTCCACCACGACGACGGTGTGCGCGCCGGGGTCCGGGGCGGGCAGGGGGGCTTCGTCGGACACCCGCAGCGCGTCCTGGCGGTAGAGCGCGTACAGCCGCTGATAGAGGAAGAAGTCGGTGGCGTGCAGCGCCAGCGCCATGCCGTCGATGCTGAGGCCTTCCTTCGCGAGCTGCACGATGCGCTCGTCCATGCTGCCGGCCTTGCGGTCCGTCAGCTTGCGCTCGTCCACCTCCAGGCGCACGCGGCCGGAAGGGAACACCGCGCGGATGGCCTGCCACGCCGTTTCGCGGAACTCACCCTCGCGGCTGACGTCCAGCAGGTCCACCCTGACGTCCAGGCCCTCCAGTTCCTGCGCATCGTCCGTGGGGCGGAAGTCGAAGCCGCCTTCCTCCCAGGTGAAGGCGTCCAGCAGCATCTCCCGGAACTTGTGGGAGAGCACCGTGCGCACGGTGGCTTCCGACACCGTGCCCGTCATGATCAGGATCTTCCCCAGCAGGATGTGCGTCTCCGCCTGCGTGGAGAAGGCGCGCTCCAGCTGATCCTCCGTCAGGTGACCCTGGTTGATCAGGAACTGGCCGAAGTACTCGCGGGGCTGGTTGGAGCTGGCGGTGATGACGTTGCCGTCGCGCAGCAAGAGCTGCTTGCGCACGTCTCCCCGCTCCACGTTCAGGGTGCCGGTGGCCCGGCGATTCCCGAGGTGGACGACCAGGTCCTTGAGGGGCATCGTCGAAAAATCACCACACACGCCGCGCATCGAGCGCCCATCCTGCAACGCATGCGAGTCGATATCTACTCGAAACCCCGGTGTTCCCTCTGTGAGAAGGCCCTCGCCGTGGTCGAAGAGGTGCGGACCCGGCTGCCGTTCGAGCTCTACGTCACCGACATCCTCCAGAGCCCGGACCTCTTCGAGGCCTGGCGTTACGACATCCCCGTGGTCCTCATTGATGGGGTGCCCGCCTTCAAGCACCGCGTCGACGCGGAAACCCTGGAAGTCCGGATCCGCGAGGTGATGAATGGCATACCCATTGCTAAAACCGTGGGCCAGGGTGGGTAACGAAGTGCCCTTCCCTAAGAAATCCAAGGGGATACGTAGGGCGCGAAAGTAGCGGGGCTGTAAATCTGGGCAGGCGGGCAGGGTGGCGGGGCAGAAAATGCTGGAAGGGAGGGCACGGCGGTGGGTGTGAAGCGCAAGGGAGCGGGAAAGTCGGGCCAGCCGCCTACGGTGCTGCTGGTGGAGCCTCGCGCGGAGGACCTGGAGCGCACCCGGGCGCTCCTGGGGGAGGCCGGTTTCCGAGTGGTGCCCCTGACGCGCTTCGACGCGGCGGTGCCGTTGTTCGAGGTGATCCGTCCGGATGCCGTACTGCTGGCCGCGCAGCCGCCGGACTACGCGGCGATCCAGACGGCGCGGCGCCTGCGTCAGGTGGGCAAGGGCACGGTGCCGATGATGTACCTGGTGGATTCGCACGACCGGGACGCGTGGCGCTTCTGCGTGGAGAAGGGGCAGTGCGTGGACGTGGTGCCTCGCACGGTGGATGGCGCGGAGCTGTCCATGAAGCTGCACGCGCAGATGCGGCTCAAGCAGTCGGTGGAGCGCGCGGCCGCGGGTGAAGAGGCCGGCACGGCGCTGGCGCTGCACGACCCGGTGACGGGGCTCTACAACCGGCCCTTCCTGCTGGCCCTCATCGGGTTGGAGGCACGGCGGACGGAGCGCTACGGCGGGACATTCTCGGTGGTGGCGGCGGAGGTGACGGGTTGGAGTGCGCTTCGCAAGGAGCACGGCAAGAGCATGGCGGAGCGGCTGCTCGTCTACAGCGCGGTGGTGCTGGGGCAGACGGTGCGCGAGGCGGACGCGGTGGCGCGGGTGGGCGACAGTCAGTTCGCCATGCTGCTGCCGGGCACGCCCGCGGAGTCGGTGCCGGAGGTGCTGGCTCGGGTGGAGGCCCGGTTCGAGGCCGCCCGGTTCCAGATGGAGGGTCGCGTGGTGCGTACGGCGCTGGAGCTGGGAGCGGTGAGCTTCCCGGACACGGTGGGGGCTCCCACCCAGCTGTTGGGCGCGGCACTGCAGACCTTGAGGCGTACACGCGAGCTTCGGCGGGCAGCCGGTCCAGCCCGTCTGATGTCGGTTTGATTCAGTTCACGAGGGTTTGATGCACAGGGCGAGCGGAGGCGTGGGGATGGATCGGATCGCGGTGCTGGTGGTGGATGACGAGGAGTCGGTGCGCACGTTCCTTTCCGAGCTGCTGGGGAGCTCGGGGTACCAGGTGCGCTGTGCGTCGAGCGGTTCGCAGGCGCTGGAGATGCTCTCTGGCGGCTCGTTCGACGCGGTGCTGCTGGACGTGGTGATGCCGGAGATGAGTGGTCTGGAGGTGCTGCGCCGCTACCGGAGCACGGGTGGCGCGGCTCCGGTCATCGTGTTGAGCGCGCTGTCGGGCGCTGACGACGCGGTGCGCGCGATGAAGATGGGCGCCTCCGACTATCTGGCGAAGCCCTTTGGCAACGACGAGCTGCAGGACGTGCTCGCGCGTGCCCTGGGGACCCGCGTTCCGGAGCGGCAGGCGACCGCGCCCGCGCCTCGCGTGGTGTTGACGCCCGCGGAGGCCGCGGCGGAGGCCCGCGTGCTCATCTCCACGTCGCCGGCCATGCGCCGCGCGCGTGCGTTGGTGGAGCGCATCGCGGACACGGACGTGCCGGTGCTGCTCCTGGGTGAGTCCGGCACGGGCAAGGAAGTGATTGCCCGTGAAATCCATGCGCGCAGCCAGCGCCATGGCCGGCCGTTCATCAAGGTGAACTGCGCGGCGCTGCCGGGTGAGTTGCTGGAGAGCGAGCTGTTCGGCCACGAGCGCGGCGCCTTCACGGGCGCCACGGCGGAGAAGCCGGGCAAGTTCGAGCTGGCGGATCAGGGCACCATCTTCCTGGATGAGATTGGCGAGATGGCCATCCGCCTCCAGGCGAAGCTGCTCCAGGTGCTGCAGGACGAGGAGTTCTTCCGCGTCGGCGGCAAGAAGAGCGTCCGCGTGGACAGCCGCGTGGTGGTGGCGACGAACCGCGATCTGGAGAAGGAGATCTCGCTCGGCAACTTCCGCGAGGACCTGTACTACCGCCTCAACGTGGTGGCCATCCGCCTGCCGCCCCTTCGCGAGCGCCGCGAGGACGTGGTGCCGCTCACCGACCACTTCCTCAAGAAGTACGGCAAGGGCTTCATGACGAACGTGTCCGAGCTGCCCTCGGAGGTGCTCCACGCGTTCAGCGACTACGAGTGGCCGGGCAACGTGCGCGAGCTGGAGAACATGGTGCGCCGGCTGTGCGTGCTGAAGGACCCGACCCTGGTGCTGGATGAAATCCGCGCCGGTGGCCGTGCTCCGGCGAGCGCCCCGTCGCTGCCCACGTCGTTCGGCGGTGGGGACGAGTTCAGCCCGCCTCCGTCGCGCTACGTGGACGAGTCCGCTCGCGTCTTCGCGGCTCCTCCGTCCTCGCTCGCGACGGCTTCGGGCGCGGGGGTGCAGGTGCTGGAGATGCCCGCGCGCGGCGTGGTGATGACGCCTCCGCCGGTGATGACGGATGCAACGCCGTTCAACGCCGTGGCGCCGCAGCGCTACGCGAACCCGTTCGATGCTCCGCAGCCGCCGCCTCCGCCGCCTCCGGCCGGGGAGCTGTCGCTCAAGGACATCGGCAAGCGCGCGGCGATGCTCGCGGAGCGCGAGGCCATCCTCGCGATGCTCCAGCGCACCGCGTGGAACAAGCGCCGCGCGGCGGGCAAGCTGCGCATCAGCTACAAGGCGCTGCTCTACAAAATCAAGGAGTGCGGCATCATCGACCCTCGCGCGAGCGCGGAGTTCTAGGCCGCGACTGAAGACGTGAAATGACGGCCCTTCTTCCGGATGACGGGAGGAGGGCCGTTCACTTTGGGCGTGGGCCTTGCGTGGGGCTGGCGTTGCCCGGTATCGCGGAGGCCATGACCGCTCCGCTCCTCCTGCTTGGCTGTGGTTACACGCTCACGCGGTTCGCGGTGGCGGAGGCCCGCTCGGGCCGGGAGGTCCTGGCCACGACCCGGGACGCCGCTCGCCGTTCGGTGCTGGAGGGCGCGGGTGTCCGCGTGGTGTCGATTGACGACGCGCTGTCACGGGTAGAGGGCGCGCACGTCGTGACCTCCGTTCCTCCGGAGGCCGGGTTGGATGCCCGCTTCGCGGATGAACTGTCACGCTCGCGCCCCGCCCGGCTCGTCTACCTGTCGTCCACGGGCGTCTATGGCTCCGCTCGCGGACACGTGGATGAGTCCACGCCGGTCGACAAAACCTCCGCGGTCTCCCGCGCACGCCTGGAGGCCGAGGACCGCTTCCTCCCCCTGGGCGCGAGCGTCATGCGCATCTCGGGCATCTACGGCCCGGGGCGCGGCACGTCCGGACGCTTGAAGGCGGGCACGCTGCGCATCCCGGATTCGGGTGGGGGACGCCTGTCGCGCATCCATGTGGACGACCTGGTGGACGCGGTGCGCGTGGTGCTCGAACGCGGCGCTCCTGGCGAGGTGTACTGCGTGGCCGACCGACGGCCCGCGACGCAGGAGGAGACGGCTTCGTGGCTCTGTCAGCAGCTGGACCTCCCCATGCCGCCGCGCGTGCCCTTCGAGTCCCTCCATGAATCCCTGCGCGGCGACCGCGCCATCAGCGCCGCGAAGCTGGAGGCGCTGGGCTGGACGCCGCGCTACCCGGACTTCACCACGGGCTTCCTCGCGGCGATGGAGGAGGAAGCGCGCGGCTGAGAACTACTCGGGTGACTCCGCCCGGAGGAGCTGTTGCAGGTCGAGCTCCCTCCAGTCCAGCTCCTGCTCCACCTGCTGGAACGCCGCGTCTCCGATGGTGCCGTTCGCCCGGAGATCCGCCAGCTTCCGCCGGCCCGCGGCCATCGCCGTGCGCACCGTCTCCGCGTCCGCGGTGGGCGGTCCCCAGGGAGAGCTGGGGCTCGCGGAGCCCATGTGGGCGTGTTCATCCAGGAGCTGCCGCGCGCGCCGCAGTTGCAGCTCGTACCGGCGCCGGACCAGGGTCGCCATCTCCGTGCCCGAGGACTCGTTCGTGGCTTCCAACCCGGCGCGCAGCGTCTCCACCCGGGCGAGCCGCACCTCGTGGTCCACCTCGCCGTCGTCGTCCAGCTTCAGCCGCGTCATCAGGGGCTTGAGCGTCATCCCCTGCACCACGAGCGTTCCCAGCACCACGGAGAAGGACGTGAAGAGGATGAGGTCCCGGTAGGGGAAGGGCGGGCCGCCTTCGCCTCCCGTGGGCAGCGCCAGCGCCGCCGCGAGCGTCACGATGCCTCGCATCCCGCACCAGCCCACCAGCACGGCCGCGCTCGGCGAGAGCGTGACGGGGCTGGACTTCGACTTGCGCTGCCTCCAGCGGTTGAACGCCGCCGCCCCCATCACCCAGGCGATGCGCGCGAGGATGGCCGCGCCCGTCACCACCGCCGCGATGGCGCCGTACTCCAGCCACGTCTCCCGGTCGAAGCGCGCGACGATGCCCTTCAACTGGAAGCCCACGAGCACGAAGGCCAGCACGTTCAACACGAACGTCGCCACCTCCCACACCGCGTAGGACGGGATGCGGATCCGCGCGGGCGTCACCACGGAGGCCGTGCGGGAGATGGTCATCGCGTAGACCACCGTCGTCAGGATGCCGGACAGGTGCAGCCGCTCCGCGAGGATCCACACCGCGAACGTGCTGCCGAACTGGGTGATGACAGCCGTGGACACGTCCTCGACGCTGGCGTTGATGCGCAGGCTCACCCGCGACAGCACGACGCCCAGGAGCACGCTGGCCACCGTGACGACGAGCAGCGTGGGCACCGCGCTCCAACCCAGCACACCGCCCGCGGCCACGGCCCCCAGCGCGAGCCGGTAGATGAGCAGGGCGCTCGCGTCGTTGAAGAGGCTTTCGCCCTCCAGGATGACCATCAGCCGGTGCGGGGGCTTGAGCTGCTTCAGCACCGCCGTGGCCGCCGCCGCGTCCGGAGGCGCGACGATGGCGCCCAGCGCGATGGCCGCGGCCCAGGGCATCGCCGGCACCATCCACTTCACCGCCACCGCGACGGCGATGACCGTGAGCACCACCGCCCCCAGGGCCAGGCTCGCCACCGGCCGCCAGTTCGCGCGCAGGTCGCGAGGCGACGCGTCGAACGCCGCGTCCAGCAGCACCGGCGCGACGAACAGGGTGAGCGCCAGCTCCGGATCCAACACCAGCTCCGGACTGCCCGGCACGAGCGCCAGGACCGCCCCGGCGAGCGCCACCAGCGCGGGGTAGGGCGTGCCAAGCCGCCGGGACAGCGCCGCCAGTCCCGCGCCTCCCAGCAAAAGCGCGATGACGATCTCGAACACCAGCATGAGGGCCTCGGGGAGGAGTCCACCCTGGACTTCCGGCGACGTAGCGCAGGAGGGCCGGCTGGGGACAGTGGCGAATTCCGGACGACGGAAACCTGCGTCATGCGGGAGGCCGCCCGCGTCATCAGCCGAACGCGATGGGTGCCATCAGCCGGGGAAGGGGCGCACCTTTGCGAGGCGTGGGCCCCCGGTGACAGGCTTGCGCTTTCGGGCCGCGTGAAGCGCGCGGCCTTGCGAACCCTGTCCGATGGGGGAACCGAAGATGTCCAGGTCGTTGCTGTTGGCGTCGTTCAACGAGGGCGTCCACCGTTCCATGTCCGGCAACCACGAGGCCGCGCTCCAGTCGTTCGAGCAGGTCCTCGCCGTGGATCCGCGCCACTTCCCCGCGCTCACCTCGAAGGCCTTCGCCCTCAAGCAGCTGGGGCGTACCGACGAGGCCTTGAAGGGCTTCCAGCGCGCCATCGAGTTGGATCCCTCCGCGGCGGACCCCCACCGCGAGGCGGCCCTCTGCCAGTTGGAACTGGGGGAGCCCGAAGCCGCCTCCCTCCTGATGCACCGGGCGGTGCAACTCAACCCCACCCCCGGCTACCGCGAGGCCGCCGCCATCGAGGTCTACCACCTGGGTAACGCGCTGCTGACCCAGGGCCGGCGGCCGGACAAGGCCCGCTACCGTCTGGCCCGCCAGGTCTTCGAACTGGCGCTGGAGCTGTCCCCTGCCTACGTGGAGGCGGCCAAGGCCCTGGCCGACGTGTGGGAGCACCTGGGTGACCCTACCCAGCAGGAGCACTACACCCTGCTGGCGACCCGGCTGCGCCCCGCCTCCTCCTGAGGCGCCTCGCGTCAAATTCCATACAAATGCGGAGGGAAAGGGCGGGATGCCGGTGTTGAATGCCGAAGCGGCCCCCCACCAGGAGAACCCCCCGCATGATCGTGATGCTCGAGCCGGATTCCCCGGAATCCGTCGTGAACGCCGTCCTCCAACTCGCTTCGCAGTACGAGGGCGTCACCCCGCGTGCCCACGTCGTCCAGGGCGCCGAGTCCACCATCACGGAGCTGTATCTGCTGGGCTCCACGTCGCAGGTGCCGCTGGAGCCGTTCCAGCAGCTGCCCGGCGTGCGTCAGGTGGTCCGCGTCTCGCAGAAGTACCGCATCATCGGCCGGCACGGTGGCCAGCGCACCACGGCGGGCTTCGAGTACAACGGCGTCAGCTTCGGCGACAACTCGGTGAATCTGTTCGCCGGCCTGTGCGCGGTGGATTCGCTGGAGAGCGTGGACGCGATGATGGCGGCGCTCGCCCGCTGCGGCATCAACACCACGCGCATGGGCGCGTACAAGCCGCGCACCAACCCGTACGAGTTCCAGGGCCTGGGCGCGAAGTGCCTGCCCTGGGTGTTCGACTCCGCGGGCAAGCACGGCATCAAGGTCGTCGCGATGGAGGTGACGCACCCGCGCCACATCGATGAGATCAACGACGCGCTGAAGAAGTCCGGGGCGCCCACGGGCGTGATGCTCCAGGTGGGCACGCGCAACGCGCAGAACTTCGAGCTGCTCAAGCAGATTGGTCAGCAGCACGCCTTCCCGGTGCTCTTCAAGCGCGGCATGGGCATCACGCTGGAGGAGTCCCTCAACGCGTGCGAGTACGTGGCGAGCGAGGGCAACCCCAAGATCGTCTTCTGCCTGCGCGGCGTGAAGACGCACCTGGGCGATCCGCACCGCAACATGGTGGACTTCGCGCACGTGCCGGTGGTGCGCCGCCTCACGCGCATGCCGGTGTGCGTGGATCCCTCGCATGCGATTGGCCGCGCGGAGGCCCCGCCGGACGGGCTGCCGGACATCTTCCACGCCATTGGCCAGGGCCTCATCGCGGGCGCGTCCATGGTGCTGGTGGACTTCCACCCGACGCCGGAGAAGGCGCTGTGCGACGGGCCGCAGGCGCTGCGCCTGGAGCAGCTGGGCGCCCTTCAGCGCTACACGAACATCGTGCGCGCCGCGTACACGGAGGCCGTGAGCAACGGCGACGGGACGCAGGCCGCCGCTCCGGCCAAGGCCGTCAGTCGCTGAGCGCGTAGCTGCCAAGCACCCGGAGCGACGTGCACATGCTCCGGGCTTCGCTCAGGGCCGCCTTCACGGGCGCGGATTCCACCGCGCCGTCCACGTCCAGGCACCAGCGGTAGTCCCAGGCGCGGACGCCGCCGGGCCTCGACTCCAGCCGCGCGACGTTCACCCCGTGCGCGGCGAAGGCCGTGAGCACGCCCGCGAGCGCGCCAGGGCCGTCGTCGAGCGTGAGCACCAGCGACGTCTTCCACCGCGAGCCCAGGTTGGGCGGCACGGCCGGGCCCACCGCGAGGAAGCGGGTGGCGTTGTCCGGCGAGTCCGCGATGCCCTCCGCCAGCACGGTGAGGCCGTAGAGCTCCGCCGCGGTCCGGCTGGCGATGGCCGCCGTGCGCTCCAGCGACTCTTGCGCCACGCGGCGTGCCGCCACGGCGGTGTTCGCTTCGGGCATGGGGTGCAGGTGGTGCTTTCTCAGCCAGCCTCCGCACTGCGCCAGCGCCTGCGGATGGGACAGCGCGCGCGTGAGGCCCTCCAGCGTGCGGCCCGGCGGCGCGAGCAGGCAGTGACGCACGGGCAGGCGCAGCTCGCCGGAGAGGGCCGGGGTGAACTCCAGGAGCAGGTCCACCACCTCCGCCACAGGCCCGGCGAGCGCGCTCTCCATGGGCACCACGCCACCGTCCACCGTGCCTTCGGCGACGGCCTCGAAGACAGCGCGGAAGGTGGGGCAGGGGATGCGTGTCACGGAGGCGCCGAAGAGGGCGCCCGTGGCCTCGTCGCCGTACGCGCCGCGCTCACCTTGAAAGGCGATGCGGCGGGGGGCGGCGTCAGCCATCGATGGGCTCCGCGCGCGGGTACGTGCCCAGCACGCGCAGGGACGACGTGAGCGGGCGCAGGTCCTCCAGCGCGGCCGTTACCGAGGCGGACGCGGCATGGCCCTCCACGTCCAGGTAGAAGCGGTACTTCCACGGCGCACCGGGGATGGGGCGCGACTCCAGCTTGGAGAGGTTCACCCCGCGCTGCGTGAGCCGCTGCAGCACCTGGCCCAGCGTGCCCGGGCGATGCTCCAACACCACCAGCAGCGACGTCTTGCACGGCACGTCCGGCGCGAGCGGCGTGGGCTGGCGCGAGACCTCCACGAAGCGCGTGAAGTCCGAGCCGGGCTGCAGGTCGCTGGCGAGCACCTCGAGCCCGAAGCGGCCCGCCGCGGACTCGCTGGCGATGGCGGCCACGGTCCTGTCGTTGCGATCCGCGACCATCTGCGCGGCGACGGCGGTGTCTGGCCCAAGCACGGTGCGGGCCCAGGGCACGTGCGTGCGCAGGAAGTCCTCGCACTGCGCCAGGGCCTGCGGATGGGACAGCACCTCGCGCAGGTCCTCCAGCTTCGTGCCCTTCACGCCCAGGAGCCGGTGGTCCACCTGGCTCACCACCTCTCCGGTGATGACGCCATCGCCCGCGGCGAGCACGTCGTACGTCTCATTCATGCTGCCGGCGGTGGTGTTCTCGATGGGCAGCAGCAGCACGTCCTGCTCACTCTGCTTGAGGGCCTCCACTGCCTGGCGGGCGGTGTCGAAGCCGGCGAGGAGCACGCCGCCCGGCCGGTGGCCGTAGCGCTGGCGGGCGGCCAGGTGGCTGTAGGAGCCCTCGACGCCCAGATACCCCACTCGCAGGGGCGTGGTGTCCAGGCGGGTGACCAGGGCCTGCTGCCGGGCCACGGACATGTCCAGGATGACGCGGTAGAGGCGCTCGACTTCGTGCGGATCCAGGCCTCGCTCCGCCGCCCGGCCGCGCAGCTTGCGCAGGAGCAGGTCCTCGCGCTGCGGGTCCCGGAAGGGCCAGGCCGTCACCAGCTTGGCGCGCGCCACGTCGTCGGCCAGGGCCATGCGCCGCTGGAGCGCATCGAGGACGTCCTCGTCGATGCGCTCGATTTGGGTCCGCAGGGTCTCCAGGGAGGGGATGTCCGCCATGCTCGGAACATAACAACTCGCGTCGAAGGAGCGGACTCCTCTGACGCGCTGTCACATTCCCAGGCGCCGGGCGAGGTCCGAAGGGACCGGGTAGACGGACTCCTTCGGCAGGTGGCGCGTGGCCTGATCCGCGCGGCCGTCGTCCAGGTGCTTGCGCAGCTTCTGCACCAGGGGCGTGAGGTCGGTGATGGACACGGTCCAGTCGTCCACGAAGCGCTGGATGACGGCGCGGCTCAAGCCCACCTGGATGCTGTCGTGGGGCAGGCCCGCGCCTCGAAGCGTGCGCTCCGGGTCCCACTGGATGTGGACGGGCGCGGTGTCGAAGGCCTTGCGCCACGCGTCCGGTGAGCCGTGCGCCTTCGGCTCGAAGCCGGTGAGGACGCCGGAGGACAGCGCCTCCTCCCAGCCGGAGCGTTTGATCCGCACCGCGAGCGTGCGCTCCTGGCCGCTCTTCCGGCCCCAGTTGGAGCGGTGCATGAGCCACAGGAAGCTGGGTTTGATCCACGTCATCCGGCCCACGGAGAACGGCGGGCCGAACTTCTGCTGCTTCACGGCCACGTCCGCGATGGCGTCCGCGTAGGCCTGATACACGACGATGGAGGCTCGGTCGAAGTCGGCGCGGACTTCGCGGGCTGCGCTCATGGGCGGGCTCTGGGTTTGGCTTTCGGCTTCGGCCTGGCTTTGGCGGCGGCGGCCGTCGGGAGCTGCGTCTTGCCCATCTTGAGGACGAGCTCGAAGTGCTCCACGGGGGTGGGCGTCACGCTGAGGCGGCTGCGGGTGATGAGCGGGAAGTCCTTGAGCGCGGGCGTGGCCTTGATGGTGGCCAGTGTCACCGGCGTGGTGAAGGCGACCACGGGGCCCACGTCCACGGAGGCCCAGTCCTCGCCGGGGGCGGTGGGGTCCGGGCCCGGCTTGGAGAGGACGCACGCCACGCCGACGACGGCCTTGTCCTCATTGGAGTGGTAGTAGAGGCACAGGTCCCCGGGCGTCATGGCCCGGATGTTGTTGCGCGCCTCGAAGCTGCGCACGCCCGTCCACTCCGTCCTGCCGTCCTCCTCCAGCTTCGCGTACGCGTAGACGGAGGGCTCGCTCTTGATCAACCAGTACCGCGGAGTCGCCATGGCGGCGCACCCTAGCTCAGGGGGGCGTTTCGCGCGCCAGCGCCGCGCCCTGTTGCTTGAAGAGCTCGAAGACCCGCTCCTCGTCCATCGCCGCGACTTCACGCCGTGTGGGATCCGCTTCCGTGTAGCCCACACGCCGGGCCGCGTCGTCGAGTCCCGGGAAGCGTTTCCGCGCCTCGGCCCAGAGGGCCCTGTCGTCTTGAGCCATGGAGCAGGGAAGGGGAATCAGGATGCTGGCGCTCGAACCCGGGGAAAGTGAATCCGGCAGTTCGTTGAAGGAGAGGACCGCTCCCCGAGGAAGCCACATGGGGCTCTCTGTCTGGGTGAATACGTCCACCACGGGCAGGGTCCGGATGTAGACGCCGTCCAGCGGTGTCCGAGTGGAGCGTGCGGGCTGGCCGTAGGTCAGGGCCGACATGTCGATCTGCACGGGGCAAAGGTCCGGATGGACGGACAGCACGAGGGCCTCGCCCTCGCGGATATCGACCTCGAAGTCGCGGGAGCTGTCGACGCTCGAGTCCTTCAGGAAGACGGCATGTCGACCGCTGGGGACCGGAAACGCGAGGTGATGGTCGGCGTGGAGCACCGGCGCCACGGGCTGGTCATCCACGCGCAGGACGATGTCGCGGTCAGGTCGTGGGCCCGTGGCCACGACGTGGAGGAGCCCACCCTCGGGAGCGGGAGGGCCATCGCTGTCGCTGAGCGCGAACAGCCCCCACAGCACCAGCGTCGCCGCGAGAAGCCCCAGCGCCACCTTCGCGTAGCCCGGCGAGCCAGAACGGTCGTCTGGCTCCGGTGGTGCGTGGCCCGTCGTGGGCGCGGTGATGAGGGAGAATACCCACCACACCACGAGGACCACGACAAAGATGGCCAGGGCCTCCAATGCGTTGCCGTCGATGATGGGCCGGATGAGCCTGATCATGTTCCCCCCCCTGAAGTGGCCTTCCCGCCACCTCAGAGGGGTTCATGGCACGTCTGGTTTTGGAGCGTCAAGCCACGGGGCTCACACCCCAAAGGCCCACGGTTCCATCTCCCTGGGCCAAGGCAATGAATCGGCCATCGGGTGAGAAGACCGCATCTCCCGTAGGGAACTCACTCTCGTCCGAGTGGCGGAACAGCTCCTCGCCGGTATCGAAGTCGTGGAGCATGAAGCCATAGGTATCAGTGGACGAGACCATCAAGTCTCCGTCCGGACTGAAGTCGAGGTTGCTCACGTAATGATTGTAGTCGTTGAACGTCCCCAGGACGCGACGCTCATGCACATCCATCACCACGACCTCGCGGACCCCTCTCGCGACAAGCAGGGGCCGCGTGGGATGGAATGCAACGCTCGCCGCGAACTGAAACCCCAGGGGATGAACCCAGGGATGAGAGCTCGCCTTCAGGTCCCAGAGGTAGAGCGCCGCCTGGTCATGATCGTAATCCGTTACGATCACCGCCGCGAAGCGTGAGTCACGGGAGAATGCGCACGCCTTGACCTCGACGTGCCACTCAACGCCTGGCAGGTCACGAATTCGTTTCCAGCCTGCCACGTCCCAGAGGAGGGCCTCGCCACGTTCCAGGATGGCCAGCAGCATGCCATCTCGGGACATGGCCAGCCCGGTGGCGGGCGCGGAGAGGGTTTCCTCACGCCAGAGCGAGCCGTCCGTCGTGGAGAAGGCCATGAGCCGAGGCCGCCAGGCGACAGCGGCCTCCGCGACCGGCGGACCCGCGGTCACGATGTGATTCGAACCGTGGAAGAGGGCCTCGATGGGCTCCATCTTCAACTCTACCGAGCCGCTGGCGACGTCCGTTGCCGTGTCCAGGTTCCACCACCGCAGGAGGGAGGCGGCTTTCGCGAGCAGCCGGGCGCCTGACGGGTCAAAGCAAAGCTTTTCCCAGCGAACGGAGTCGAGCTGGGAACCCAACTGCCGCACACGTTTCAGGCCGCGCGCATTCGCAGGGGTGATGACCGCACGGGTCAGGTCTGTCTGGCTCATGTCGTGTAGGCCGGAATGGAAACGCGCGTGAGAAGGAAGGCTCCTGCCGTCCGGTCCCTGGCGGATGCGGCCATGGGCAGGGCGTGGACGATCGAGGAGATGCGGCCTGACGACCGCAAGGCCCTCTTCGAAGGCGTACCTCACGGCGGCGCGGCTCGGGAAGATGGAGGCCATGACGAACGTGGGGCTCCATTTCCTCTACGGAGATGGCGTCCGGCGTGATCCAAAGCGCTCCCGGATGTGGACGGAGAAAGCAGCCGCATTGGGAGACGATGTCGCGGCCTTCAACCTGGGCCTCGCCTATGACAATGGCAGGGGGGCCCGAAAGGACAAGGCCCTCGCGGAAGCCTGGTATCGCCGGGCTGCCGCCCTGGGATTCGCCGTCGCCGAGGGAAACCTGGCGTATCTCCTGTTCGAGAGCACCGAGGCCCATCAGCAGCAGGAAGCGGTCCGGATCTACCGGAAGCATGCACGGCAGGGACACGCGATTCCGGCCTACAACGTCGGTCTTGCGTATGAACTGGGAAAGGGCGTCCGCAAGAGCCTGAAGCGAGCCAATGCGTATTACGAAATGTCCGCGAAGGGCGGTTACGCGGAAGCGCAGTTGGCCCTGGGCTACAACTATTCCAATGGCGTGGGCCTTCCGACGGACGCCTTGCGTGCCTTTGCCTGGTTTCGGCTGGCGGCGGGGCAGGGGCATCCCAGCGCGTCGTTCAACCTGGGGTTGATGTTCGCGAACGGCGAGGGCGTGCCCAGGTCCAAGGCGCGCGCCATGCGTCACTTTCGTGATGCCGCGAGCCTGGGACATGCGAAGTCCGCTCGATGGTTGCGGAAGCTCAAGAACACCTGAGCACCTGCTGCTTGTCTTGCTGAACTCCGAGACCTTGCGCTGCTGGGGCTGTGATGACTCATCCGGAGTCATTGTGCGTGCTCCGGAGTCAGACCTCCCAGGTTGGGGTTTTGATATCGGCCGATTGTGTTTTTCACGGAGGGTGAGGCAGGCTGAGTCTCCAAAGCAAGTCAAAGGGAGGCGTGAGGCCGCCTCCATTCACGGAGATGTCATGCACACAATGCGAGCCGGCCGGGCTCTGCTGTTGGCTTTTGTCTGTGGGGTTGTCAGCTGTAGCAAGCTGCCCGAAGAGCCGTCGCTTGCTCGCGGCGATTCCGCCCTGGTGGAGGCATGGGAAGCGACGGCGGACATGGCGGAGTCTCGCAAGTACCACGCGGCGGTGGCTCTGGACTCAGGCAAGGTGCTGGTGGCGGGCGGGTACAACACCAGCGGGTATCTGTCCTCCACGACGCTCTACGACTCGGGTACGGGCACCTGGACGGCCGCGGCCCCCATGCCGGAGCCCCGGCAGGTCCTCACCGCGACGCTGCTGCCTTCGGGCCAGGTGCTGGTGGCGGGCGGGGAGAACGCGACGGGCCGTCTGGCTTCCACGGCCCTCTATGACCCGGCCTCCAATGCCTGGACTTCCGCTGGCAGCTTCGCCACCGGAGTGGCACGGGACTCCCTGACGGCGACGTTGCTGCCCTCGGGCAAGGTGTTGGTTGCGGGCGGCGGGAACGGTTCGGGACCGCAAGGCAAGGTGGATGTGTATGACCCGGCCTCCGGCACGTGGAGCGCGGGGGCGAGTCTGGCAATGCCGCGACGCAACCATACGGCGACGCTGCTGCCCTCGGGCCAGGTGCTGGTGGTGGGAGGAAGAGCGAGCACCAGCCTGACGAGCGCGGAGCTGTACACGCCCTCGAGCAATACGTGGATGGCGACGGGAAGCCTGTCGACCGCGCGCCACAACCACACGGCGACGCTGCTGCCTTCCGGCAAGGTGCTGGTGGTGGGCGGGCGCAATAGCAGCACCGGGCTGGTGGCGACGGCGGAGGAATACGACCCGAGCACGGGACAGTGGAGCGCGGCGGGTGCGCTGGGCACCGCGCGCGAGTTGCACACGGCGGCGCCGCTGAGCTCGGGACAGGTGCTGGTGGCCGGAGGCATGTACGGCAGCGCGGCGACGAACGCGCTGGGCAGTGCGGAGGTGTATGCCCCGGACACCCGGCTGTGGAGTGCGACGACCGCGATGGGGAGCGCGCGGTACGTGCACGTGGCGGTGCCGCTGGAGGGGCGGGGGAAGGTGCTGGTGATAGGTGGAATCGGCGCCAGCGGCGCGAGCCTGAAGACGGCGGAGACGTATGTGTATGACGCGTGCGCAGGGGTGAGCTGCAACAGCCCTCCCAACCAGTGCTACCAGGCGGCCGGGACGTGCGGCAACGGGGTTTGCAGCTACGCGCCGAAGGCCTCGGGCACCAGTTGTGATGACGGGGATGCGTGCACCGGGGAGGACGCGTGCAACGGTGCGGGCGTGTGCGCGGGAAGTGCCACCAGTTGCAGCAGTCCGCCCGGGCAGTGCTACGCGGCGGCGGGCACGTGCGGCAGCGATGGCGCGTGCTCCTACGCGTACAAGGCTTCGGGCGCCGCTTGTGATGACGGAGACGCGTGCACGGTGGAGGAGACGTGCAACGGGGCTGGTGGGTGCGCGGGGACGCCGGTGAGCTGCAACAGCCCGCCCGGGCAGTGCTACGCGGCGGCGGGTACGTGCAGCGATGGTGCGTGCACCTATGCGCCGAAGGCCGCGGGCACTGCTTGTGATGATGGCAATGGTGGGACGCTCAATGACGTGTGCAACGGGGCGGGAGTCTGCGCGGGCGCGCCGGCCTGCACGACGCCGCCGGACGCCTGCCATGGCTCGCCGGGGACGTATAGCAATGGCGTGTGCACCTATCCGTCGAAGGCCGCGGGAACCCTGTGCGACGACGGCAACGCCTGCACGACGGGCGACGTGTGCAACGGCTCGGGCACCTGCGGAGGAACGGCCCTGAGTTGCTCCACCGCGAGCACCGACTATTGCAGCGGTAACAACCTGCGGAGGACTACCGGCACCGGCACGTGCAGTGGCGGTGCCTGCACCTCCACCGACACCCTGGTCCAGACCTGTCAGACGGGGACCAGCGGGCCCTACTGCAGCGGCAATGGCGCCTACCAGACCGTCTACGGTGGCTGCGTCAACAATGCCTGCGCGTCCACGCAGCAACTCATCGAGTCGTGCTCCACCTCAAGCGAAACCTACTGCAGCGGCAACTCCGTCCGCCGGAGCAGGGGAACGGGTTGCAGCGGTGGCTCTTGTGGCTACAGCGACACCCTGGTCCAGACGTGCTCAACGTCGAGCAGCACCTACTGCAGTGGCAACGACGTCCGTCAGACCACGGGCACCGGCTGTAGCGGTGGCTCGTGTGACTCCACCGACAACTTCGTCCAGACGTGTCAGACGGGCGTCGGCAGTTCCTACTGCAGCGGCAATACCGTCTATAGAACGGTCAATAGCGGCTGCAGCGGTGGCTCCTGCGCATCCAGCCAGCAACTTGTCCAGACGTGCTCCACCGGGAGCAGCACCTATTGCAGCGGCAATGATGTCCGCAGGAGCACGGGCACCGGCTGCAGTGGGGGGGCTTGTGGTTCCTCGGACTCATTGGTCCAGACGTGCTCCACCGGGAGCAGCACCTACTGCAGCGGCAATGACGTCCGGAGGGTGACCGGTACCGGCTGCGGTGGAGGCACCTGCGGCTCCACCGACACCCTGGTCCAGACCTGTTCCTCAGGTTGGACGTGCAGTAACGGAGCTTGCATCGCCCAGACTGGCACATTGCACCTGTCGAGTGTGGAGTCGTGCTACGACTACTGCCCGGGCGGGTGCAATTACGGCAGCTGCCCCGCCCTCGGGGACCGGTGCCTATCCTCACAGCCGGAGGGGCAGACGTGCTCGTTGGGTGAACGGTGCTCTATCCTCGGGGACTGGCTTTCGTTCAACGTCTACGAATGCTGGCCCTGACACGCGTGTGGCTCGACCGTGAATGGGATTCCTCTTCATGGAGGGGCCGCGAATGAAAGACCTCCTGCTCCGCTGTGTCTCGACTCCCAGGGGCGCAGCCGAGCAGGAGGCCGTCTTCGTGTCGGAAGACTGATCACCCCAGGTTCGTCTTGCTGAACACCCGCAGTGCCTCAGCGACACTCCAGGCCTGAGCGAAGCAGCCTCGCGGACGGTAGGGCTCCGTCGCGTCGAAGATCTCCGAAATCTGTCCAATCCCCGCGCGTGACAGGTGGTCCTCCATTCCAGACAGCAGGGCCCTCGCGGCCTTGATGTCCGGGGACACCTTCAACGTCGCGTCCACGTAGTGGCCCATCAGCCAGCCCCACACCGTGCCCTGGTGGTAGGCCGCGTCGCGGGCCCGCAGGTCTCCGTCGTACTTCGGTTTGTAGTCCCTGCTCCCCGGCGCCAGGCTGCGCAGCCCCACCGGCGTCACCAACTCGCGGCGCACCACCTCCAGCACCCGCGCCCACTTGTCTCGCTTGAGCACCGGATGCTTGAGCGAGATGGCGAAGACCTGATTCGGCCGCACGCTCGCGTCCTCGCGGCCATCCTCTCCGTCCACCACGTCGTAGAGACACCCGCCCGCTTCGTTCCAGAAGCGTTGGTTGAAGCTGCCCTGCGCCTTCTCCGCCGCGGCCCGGTACGGCCCTGATTCCAGTCCCAGCCGCTCCGCCCAGCCCGCCATCAGGCGCAGGGCGTTGAACCACAGCGCGTTGATCTCCACCGCCTTGCCCCGGCGCGGCGTCACCACCCAGCCCTCCACCTTCGCGTCCATCCAGGTGAGCTGGTAGCCGTCCTGCCCCTGCCGCAGGAGCCCGTCCGCCGGGTCCACGCCGATGTGGAAGCGCGTGCCCTTCTGGTGGTGCGCCACGATGTCCTGCAACGTCGGGAACAGGTCGCGCAGGAGCGCTTCGTCTCCCGTCTCCTCCAGGTATCGGTCCACCGCGTGGAAGAACCAGAGCGTCGCGTCCGCCGTGTGGTAGACGCCCTCGTTCTCTCCGTCCGGGAAGTAGTTCGGAATCAGGCCGTCCCGCACGTAGTGCTCGAACGTGCGCAGGATGGCCGCCGCCTCGCGGTAGCGCCCCGTGGCCAGCGTCAGCCCGTCCAGGCTGATCATCGTGTCCCGGCCCCAGTCCGTGAACCACGGGTAGCCCGCGATGACGCTCCTCGCGTCCAATCCCATCGACCGTGCCCACGCGGCGTCCGCGGGCCTTGGCGGATCGATGATGAACTGGTCCGCCGCCAACACCAGTCGCGCCGGCACGCCCGTGCGCCCATGCTCGGGGGCGCGCTCCAACAGGCGCTCCTGCCTCCCCAGCTCCCGCTCGAACACCTCCTTGGGATTCCGCTCCAGCAGGTGTCCCGGCGCCTGAGTCGTGAGCCCGAAGTAGAGCGTGCCCCCGGGCTTCAGCGTCGCCGTGAAGTAGCCCGGTGAGTGCTGCACCTCCGTGAAGTCATATCCGCGCGCCTTCTCCGTCCGCAGGTGCTGGGGCCTGGAGGTCTCCGCCAGGCTCACGTACGGCGTGGGCCCGTCCGCATACAGCCGCATCCGCTGGATCGGACCGTCCTCTCCGTTGCGCAGCTCCAGCAGCGGGCCTCGCAGCGTGACGATGGGCTCTCCCACGTCCTTCAACAGTGGCCCGTCATGCGGGCGCATGACCGGGAACGGCCGCAGGTGCAGCGTCACCTCCGGACCGGACAGGTGCTCCCAGGCAAGGAACACCGTGTCCTCTCCGTGCACCATCACGCAGCGGCGCCTCAGCCGCGCACGCCCCACCGCGTACTCCCAGACCGGAATCAGTCCCTCCAGATGGAAGTGCCGCAGGTGCCTCGCGCCGTCCTCCACTGTGGTGCCGTCGTCGTGCTCCTCGGACGTGAGCCGGTAGCGCTCCCCGTCCACCAGCGCCGTCTCCTCCAACCTCGCCATCAGCACCGTGCGGCCCAGCTTCTCCAACGTGGGGATGAACAGGCCGTGGTATCGGCGCGTGTTGCAGCCCACCACCGTGCCGGAGGCGTAGCCCCCTCGGCCGTTGGTCAGGAGCCACTCGTGGTTCACGCCGTTGCTGAAGTCGGCGCCTTCCGGGAAATCGAACGACAGGCGGGGCAGGGCAGGGGCTGGTTCGTTCACGCCTTCGTCTCCTCCTCGCCCGTCCCCCTGGGCGGAGACGCGCGGGAAAGGGTAGGAAGAGAGGTTGCTCATGCACCCCCGCGCCACACAGCGCATCCCCCGGTCCCCGGACTCGAGGGGAGGACAGCCGGGCAGCCAGGCCCTCGACGCTTCATTGAGCGCGCTGGAATCCGTTCACGCGAAGCCCTTGCGACCGTCCCAAGGGGACCGCACCTCACCCAGAGCCTTCGGGCGCGCCCCGATTTCCCGAGGAGACACGCCGTGGGCATCGTGAAGTCATCGGGCATCAGCGGCCGGCAGCACAACCTCGCCGAACAGGTCTTCTCCCGCGCCGCGGGCGCACCGCTCGTACCGGGCAACGACGTGCACCTCCTGCGCGACGCTCGCGAGAACTACCCCGCGTGGCTCCGAGCCATCCAGCAGGCCCAGCGCTCCATCCTCTTCGAGAACTACATCATCGAAGACGACGACGTGGGCCGCGCCTTCGCGGACGCGCTGGCCGCCCGTGCTCGCGACGGCGTGCAGGTCCGCGTCCTCTATGACTGGCTGGGCTGCCAGGGCACCGCGTCCCGCCACTACTGGCGCACCCTGCGCGACGCGGGCGTGGAGGTGCGCTGCTTCAATCCCTTCCAGTTCGACCGGCCCCTGGCGTGGCTGGGCCGCAACCACCGCAAGACCCTCACCGTGGACGGCGAGGTGGGCTTCGTCTCCGGCCTGTGTGTGAGCCACAAGTGGGTGGGCGACGAGCAGAAGGGCGTGGCCCCCTGGCGCGACACCGGCCTGGAGATTCGCGGCCCCGCCGTGGCGGACCTGGTGCGCGCCTTCGCCCAGGGGTGGAGCACCGTGGGCCCTCCTCTGGATGAAGAGGGCTGCCTGTCCGCTCGCGCCTCCCTGACCATGGGGGACGTGTCCCTTCGCGTGGTGGCCGGCGTGCCCTGGAGCGCGGGCCTCTTCCGCGTGGACCAGCTCATCGCTTCGCTCGCGCGCAAGCGGCTGTGGCTCACCGACGCTTACTTCGTGGGCACCGCCACCTATGTGCAGGCGCTCCGGGCCGCGTCGCGCGACGGAGTGGATGTGCGGCTGCTCGTGCCCGGCAGTAGCGACATCCCCGCGCTGCGCCCGCTCACCCAGGCCGGCTACCGCCCCCTGTTGGAGGCCGGCATCCGCGTCTATGAATGGAATGGCACCATGCTCCACGCCAAGACGGCGGTGGCGGATGGCACCTGGGCGCGCGTCGGTTCGTCCAACCTCAACCCCGCCAGCTGGCTGGGCAACTCCGAGATCGACGTCGCCGTGGAGGACGCTCCCTTCGCCCGGTGCATGGAGGACATGTACCTCCAGGACCTGGAGCACGCGACGGAGGTGGTGCTCAGTGGAAGGGCGCGTCGCATGACCGCCGCGCCTCCTCTTCCTCGCGGGCAGCGGGGGACTCGCGGCCGGCGGGGCAGCATGAGCCGCGCGGCCGCGGGCGCGGTGCGCCTGGGCAACACCGTGGGCGCCGCCGTCACCAATCACCGCGAGCTGGGCCGCACCGAATCCAAGGTCGTCTTCGGCGCGGGCGTGGTGCCGCTGGCACTGGCCGGCGTGGCGCTCTACTGGCCCCACGTCGTGGCCGTGCCCGCGGCGGTCGTGGGCGCGTGGGCTGGCATCGCCCTGTGGAGCCGGGCCATGCGCCTGCGCCGTCAGGAAGCGCAGGGCACTGAACAGCAGCCGCTGCCGGAGCAGGAGGTGCCGCCTCGAGCCTCCGTCCAGGAGCCGCGCGCGCTGCCGGACGCGCAGGCCTCCCACGCTCCGGAAGCCGAGCCTCGTCAGCCTTGAAGTGAAGGGGAGGCCAGGGCCCGGATACGACACGGGCCCACGGGCCGGCAGCGGGGGAAGCCTGGCTCCCCACTTCGCTGATCCGGCCCGAAGGCCCTGTGCTTCCTACAGCGTTTCAGTCAGCGCTGACTTGAGGCGCTACGCCTGCTTCGCGACGCCCGCGGGCTCCGCCGCCCTGCCGCTCAAGAGCGAGCTGCCGCCGTACAGGGCCAGGCCGACCATGCCCAGCACTCCCGCTTCGACGCCGTTGCCCAGCGAGGCCCCCATCAGGCCCACGATGCTGGTTCCGAGCATGAACACCACCCCCACCGCCCCTGCCACCTTGCCCATCCGCTGTCCCCCTCTGGACTGAATTGGACCCCTGAACCACTACCGCTGTCCGACGCCCAATCCCTTATCAAGTCCCGTGCCAGGGCCCTGGCTTGGGGGGCCCGGGGGGAGCCCGAAAGGGCGTGGAAGGTACGGGGCTCGCGTTGGGCAATCCTCTTCCACCCTGTGGAAGCGAACGGCAGAAAGCACAGGGGCGAACACCGGGGTAGGACCGGAATTTTTCCCGGATGCGCCCATGTGCGCCTGATGTGGCACGCCGTAACCCACTGCATTCCAAGGGTTTTCCCTCCCCCCAGCCGCTGGCACACGCGCTGCTAAGAGCCTCCGCCAGAAGCGAACCACCCGGCCCTTCAGGGCGTGTGAACGGTGGATCGCACGGAACATCAGTGAACGAAGGAGAGCGGAAGATGGGAATGCGGCGCACGGGGTTCTGGACGGTGATGGGGATGCTCCTCCTGTCGGGTTGTGCTCACCAGCAGACGCTGAAGGTCGACAACGCGGAGCAGCCCTACCGCATCGGCCGCGAGGACGTGCTCGACGTGAGCGTGTGGCGCGATCAGGAGCTGTCGCGCACGGTGCCGGTGCGTCCCGACGGCTTCATCTCCATCCCGATGGTGGGGGAGATCCAGGCCGCGGGCAAGACGCCCACGGAGCTGGCGGAGGCGCTCAGTTCGGGCCTGCAGCCGTACGTGCAGGAGCCGCGCGTGACGGTCATCGTCCGCGAGGTCAACAGCAGCCGCGTCTTCGTCACGGGCGAAGTGGCCCACCCGGGCGCCTACCCGCTGCGCGGCCGCGTTTCCCTGCTGCAGGCCATCGCGCTGGCCGGCGGCTTCACGGACTTCGCCAACTCCGACGGCATCGTGGTCATCCGCACGGACGGCAAGGGCGGGCAGATCCCGGTGCGCTACAGCGACCTGGTCTCCCCCGACGGCGAGAGCGTCATCCTGCGGCCGGGTGACACCGTCGTCGTCCCGTGAATCAGGACGGACGCGAAGCCATCAAAGACAGACACCGGGAAGCAGCGAACATGGGCGTGGGCGTGGGTCAGGACGGGAGGGCGGCGGTGAGGGGCAACTGGAAGCGGGCAGTGATTGCAGGCTGTCTCATCGCCGCGCCGGCCGCGCAGGCGGCCACCATCCTGGAGCCTCGGCTCCGCCTCACGGCGGAGGAGCGCTTCGACAACGACATCCGTCTGGGCGGGACTGGCACCAACGGGCAGTTCATGACGAAGCTGTCCCCTCGGCTGGGCCTGGACGTGAAGAACGAGCAGCTGACGCTCGAGTCCTTCTACGCCACGGACCTCCTGGCCCGGCACGGCTCCGGGACGACGACGGTGGACCACCGCGCGGGCGTGGGCTTCCGGGACGTGTTGTCCCGGCGGCTGCGGCTGGACGCCAGCGCGCGGGTGTTCCGCGTCACCGACCCCACGTCGCTGCCGCGTGACGGCCTGGCGCGCTCCACGGCGCCCACCTTCTATGCACAGACGAAGGTGGGGCTCACGGGGCGCGTGTCGGAGCGGCTGGACGTGCGCGGCAACTACATGTTCGAGGCGACGCGCATCATCGAGCCGGGACGGGTGGCGGGTTATGCGCACACCCCGTCCGTGGAGCTGTGGTACCGCACCACGCGCCGGCTGTCCTTGGGCGCCGAGTACCGTTACCAGGGCTTCCTGTACGACCAGGACTACAGCCAGGCGCACGGCGCTTCCGCGGCCCTGCGCTACCGGCTGACGCGGCCCACCACGCTCACCCTCCGGGGCGGGCCGGTGCGCTACCTGCCTTCGGACGCGACGCGCGGCGGGTGGATGCCCCGCGTGGCGGTGGAGCTGGTGCGCGAGGGCGAGCGCACTGACTTCGGCTTCGCCGTGGGCCACGACCTGGTGGGCGCGAGCGGTTTTTCCGGCGCGGTGTGGGCGGATTACGCGTCGGTGATGGGGGCGCATCGTTTCACGCAGAAGCTGTCGGCCTTCGGGGCGGCCAGCTTCTTCCGGAACGGCACGGCGCCCGGTGAGAACTACACGCAGTGGCGAAACACCACGAACGTGTCGCAGGGCTATGCGGTGGGTGGAGGCGTCGAGTACCGGCTGAGCCGGAAGCTGGCGCTGCAGGGCGCGTTCGACCGCATCGCGCAGGTGGGTGCGGCGGATGTCGCTGGGGCGGGGGACCTGACACGCAACGTGTTCGCCCTCCGTCTGGTCATGACAGCTTGGTAGGCAACCTTTGAGAGCTACGAGGATGGAGGAGCGGATCATGGAGCGTGGGATGACGGCGGACCAGTTGCTTTCGGCGCTGTGGCGCCGCAAGGCCCTGGTGGGGGCGATCGCTGCAGCAATCTTCGTGTTGGGTGCGGCCATCGTGATGACCCGGCCGAGCATTTATGAAGCGTCCGTGGTGGTGCGTGTGGAGCCGCAGCGCCCTGGCGAGGAGATGGTCCAGCGCACGGTGAGCGAGCTCATCGAGCAGCGGCTCGTCACCGTCCGCCAGGAGTTGCTGGCGCGGCCGGTGCTGCAGAAGGCCATCGAGGAGATGAACCTCTACCCGGAGCTCGTGTCCGATAAGGGCATCGAGGCGGCGGTGGAGCAGATGCGCAAGGACCTCACCGTGCGCGTCGAGGGTGAGACGGCCTTCGAGCTCACCTACGCGGGCCGAGACCCGCAGGTGGTGGCGCAGGTGGCCAACCGCCTGCCGGCCATCTTCTCCGAGGAGACGCTGAAGATCCGCCAGACGCAGGCGGCCCGCGCCACCGACCTCTTCACCGAGGAGATGGTCGCCATGGGCAAGGCCGTGTCCTCCTGGGAGACGAAGATCTCCAAGTTCAAGGTGGACCACCTGGGCGAGCTGCCCGAGCAGATGGAGATGAACATGCGCGGCCTGGAGCGCATTGGCGCCCAGCTGCAGATGAAGTCCGAGGAGCTGCGCACCGCCGAAGCGCGCCGCTCCGACCTGGCCCGCGCTCGCAACGCCGCGGACAGCGAGGCCGGCCGCCTGGAGGCCACGGAGAGCGGGCTGTCCCGCACCCTCACGCAGGCCAAGACGCAGTGGACGCCGGATCACCCGGAAGTGAAGCGGATGGAGCGTGAGCTGGGTGACATCAGCGCCCAGCGCAAGGACGCCGAAGGCCGCATGTTCGCCGAGCGCAACGAGCGCACCCGCGTGTCCACGCTCATCAGCAACGTGCAGAAGGACATCGTGGACCTCCAGAAGCAGGCCGAGGCGTACCAGGCGCGGCTGAACAACACCCCGCGCTGGGCCCAGGAGCTGGCGGTCATGAACCGGGACTACGAAATCGCCCGCACCAAGTACCAGAGCGTGGTGAGCCGCAAGGTGGAGGCGGAGATCGCCCAGGAGCTGGAGGCCAAGAGCGCCAAGAGCCTGTTCAATGTCATCTCGCCCGCCGGTGTGCCTTCCTCGCCTGCTCGCCCTGACCGCATGACGGGCCTGCTCATCGCCGCCCTGGTGGCCCTGTCTCTGGGTGTCCTGACTGGCACCGTCCTGGAGATGCGCGACGACAGCCTGCGCGATGGCACCGAGGTCCGCGAGCGCATCACGCTCCCTGTCCTGGCGGTGGTCCCGAACATGCAAGGCAAGACGGAGAAGCGGATCTTGATGCCGATGGCTGGGAGCAAGAACAGCGTCTCCTCGCCTACTTCCCTGAACTAATTGCCGACCCCCTACGGAAAGGATTGGAGAACTCAGATGGATTCGACGATGGAGCGGGCCGGTAACTTCCTCCCCCGCGTGGATGAGAGCGCGGCTTCCTCGAACGCAGTGGACCGCCGGGTGGTGACGCTCACGGCCCCTGCTTCCGCGGCCGCCGAGCAGTACCGCACCCTGTATTACCGCCTGGAGCGGATGCGCGAGCAGCGTCCGATGAAGGTGGTGGCGCTCACCTCCGCGATGCCCGGCGAGGGCAAGACGGTGACGAGCGTGAACCTGGCCCTGGCCGCGGCCCGGGCGAACCCGGAGCGCCGCATCCTGCTGGTGGACGCGGACCTGCGCCGGGGGCAGGTGGCCCCCACGCTGGGCATGCGCAACAAGGTGGGCCTGGCGGAGCTGCTGGCCGGTGAGTGCGACGTGCGCGACGTGGTGCGCCGCTTCAACTCCACGCGGCTGGCGGTCATCCCCGCCGGCTCCACGCCGGAGGAGAGCACCCAGGTGCTGGCCAGCGCCCGCATGAAGCAGTTCCTCAAGGCGGTGCGTGAGGGCTTCGACGAGGTGTACGTGGACCTGCCGCCCACGCTGCCGTTCGCGGACGCGGCCATCCTGGGCCACCAGATGGACGGCGTGCTGATGGTCATCCGCGCCAACGTCACCCCCTCCAAGGTGGTGAACCAGGCGGTGGAGCAGCTGGCGGGCGCGGCGCTGGTGGGCTGCGTGCTCAACGGGGCGGAAGTGAACGCGACCCCGTACCTGAAGAACTACGTGAAGAAGTAGCAGTCGGTTGTCGAGTTGAAGTGATTCGTGGCCCGACCCGCTCCTCGCACCGATGAGGTGCGATGGGCGGAGGGCCTGGAGCGGCGGCGGGTTGGGGTTGGAGGAGTCACGTGCTTCGCGTTTTCCACCACTATTTTTCAGCCAAGAAACTGACGTTCTTCCTCGCCGAGTCCTCGGCGATCGCGCTGGCCTGTGTCGCGGGTGCCGCGGCCTGCGCGGCCCTCTTCGCGCCCCTGGGTTCCCAGCCGCCGTTCGCCACGCTGTGGCCGACGCTGGTGGGACTGGGCCTGGCCTTCGTCGTCACCTTCCAGTTCACGCTGTACCTGTTGGACCTGTATGACCTGCGCATCGCGGCCGAGGACCGGACGCGCGGCTACCGCTTCCTCAAGGCCGCGGGCGTCACCGCGATGGTGGCGGGTGGCGTGATGCTGCTCCTGCCGCTGGCCCTGCCGGTGGTGCTGCCTCCGGGCACGCTGCTGGGTGGCGCGATGGGCGCCCTGGCCGGCACCCTGGTGGTGCGCGTCTCCATCCGGGCGCTGGTGGGTGAACCCGACGCGGTGCTCGTCGTCGGTGATGGCCTCAAGGCCCGCGCGGTGGCGAGCGCCATCGAAGACGGCGGCGAGGGTTCCTTCCGCGTGGTGGCCCTGGTGGACCCGCGCAAGGTGGAGGAGCCGCTGGACGCGATGGCGGCTCGGCTCAACGCCTCCTACGTGGTGCAGGCCGCGGATGACATGCGCGGCGCCAACTGGGTGGACTCGCTGCTGCGCTGCCGGCTGGACGGGCGGCGGGTGTACGACGCGGCGGGCTTCTGCGAGCGCGTGCTGCGCCGCATCCCGGTGCAGTTCCTGCGAGCGAGCGACTTCGCCTTCGCGGATGAGATGACGGTGTCGCCCCTGCGCCGGGCCTTCAAGCGCGTGTTCGACGTGGCGGTGGCGTCGCTGCTCCTCCTGATGGCTTCGCCCTTCCTGATCCTGGTGGCGCTGGCCATCAAGCTGGACTCCAGGGGCCCCGTCTTCTACCGGCAGGACCGCGTAGGCCTGGGTGGCCACGCGTATCCGCTCTGGAAGTTCCGCAGCATGCGCACCGACGCGGAGAAGAACGGCGCGGTGTGGGCGCGCTCCAACGACGACCGCGTCACGCGGGTGGGCAAGTTCATCCGCAAGACGCGCATCGACGAGATTCCGCAGGTGTTCAACGTGCTGCTGGGCCACATGAGCTTCGTGGGCCCTCGTCCGGAGCGCCCGGTGTTCACCGAGCAGCTCAAGCAGCAGATTCCGTTCTACGGCGTGCGCGAGGCGGTGAAGCCGGGCATCACGGGTTGGGCGCAGATCCGCTACCCCTACGGCGCTTCGGTGGAGGACGCGCGCAACAAGCTGGAGTTCGACCTGTACTACGTGAAGAACGGGTCGCTGTTCCTCGATGTCGGCATCATCTTCCACACCGTCCGGCACGTGCTGTTGGGGCGGGGTGCTCGGTAGCTCGGTTCAGTAGTAGGCGTTGATGACCGTCCGCGGCCTCCGGTTGTCGGGGGAGGCCGGGATGCCAAGGGTGGAGAGCCATGGATTGGGATGGGCGAGGGGGTCGGAACATGGTGGGCATGGACGTGGACGCACCGTTCTCAGAGCAGTGGAACCAGGACGACGCGCGCAGCAAGCAGCAGGCCGTGGAGCGCAACGAGCTGCTGCAGGCGCCAAAGAACCGTCCCACGCGCATCGTCGCGATGGGCGGCGGTACGGGCCTGCCCATGGTGCTCAAGGGGCTGGCCCGGCGCGCGGCCCCCAAGGGCGGCCAGCCAGGCGTGGACATCACCGCGGTCGTGGCGATGAGCGACGACGGCGGCAGCTCCGGCCGCCTGCGCCGCCAGCACGGCGTGCTGCCCCCGGGTGACATCCGCAACTGCCTGGTGGCGCTCGCGGGGGGCAAGAGTGCGCTGAAGGACGTGTTCCAGTACCGCTTCGGCGGCGCGAAGGGCCTCGCGGGCCACGCGGTGGGCAACCTGCTCATCGCCGCGCTCGCGGAGCTGAAGGGCGACTTCCTGGAGGCGGTGCGGCTGTCCGGGGAGCTGTTGGGCGCGCAGGGACAGGTGCTGCCGAGCACGCTCGCGTCGGTGCAACTCGTCGCCCAGATGCATGACGACACGGAGGTCGTGGGCGAGCGCAACATCTGCCGCGCCCAGGGCCGCGTGCGCCGCGTGTCGCTCAGCCCCCGTTCTCCGCCGCCGGTGGACGGCCTGCTGGAGGCCATCTACTCGGCGGACCTCATCGCCATCGGGCCGGGGTCGCTGTACTCGAGCGTGCTGCCCAACCTGCTGGTGGATGGCGTGGCCCAGGCGCTGAAGGAGACGCGCGCGCTGAAGGTCATGGTGGCCAACCTGATGACCCAGCCGGGTGAGACGGACGGCATGAACTGCCTGGACCACGTGCAGGCCGTCATCGACCACGTGGGGCCGGTGCTGGACGCGGTGCTCGTCAACGGCCGGGCGCCCAATGAGGATGCCATCCAGCGCTATGCGCGCAAGGGCTCCTTCATGGTCACGGCGGAGACGCGGGAGCTCTTGTCCTCCGGCGTGATTCCGGTGCAGGCGGACCTCCTCAAGGAAGGTTCCAAGATCCGACACGACAGCCGCAAGGTCGCTGCCTGCCTGCTGAAGATGGCGCGCAGCGGGTTGTAGGCCGCATTGGCCATCACCACCTTGGGGCCCGCGAACATGGAAGCCATTCAACTATCGACTGCCTCCCAGGTCGTGGAAGTCAACGACCGGGCGGACTTCATGTCCCTGGAAGCCGAGTGGAACCAGCTGGTGGAGACGACCTCCCACGAGCTGTTCTACCGGCATGAGTTCCTGCGGCTGTGGCTGGACAACTTCGCCGCCGGGGCACGCATGCGCGTGCTGCTGATGCGCGGCGAGGATGGAACGCTCACCGCCGCGCTGCCGCTGGTGGAGGAGCGCACGTCGATGTACGGCGTTCCTGTCCGCCAGCTCACCTCCGCGGCCAACGCGCACTCCTGCCGCTTCGACATGCTGGCGCGGGAGCCGGATGCCGCGGCCCAGGCCTTCCTCGCGCACCTGCGCGCGACGGGCGGCTGGGACGTGCTGCGGCTGACGGACGTGCCGGACGGCGGCGTGGGCTTCCGCCTGATGGAGGCCGCGAAGCAGGCCCGCTTGCCGGTGGGCGAGTGGGAGTCGCTGCAGTCGCCCTATGTGCCGCTGCCCGCGAAGAAGGACGCGTACTTCGCGAAGCTGCCGTCCAAGTTCAAGGCCAACTGCCGCCGCCGGCGCCGCAAGCTGGAGGAGAAGGGGAAGGTCACCTTCGAGCGCATCTCCGGCGGGCTGGACCTGGAGGGCACGCTGGAGGAAGGGCTGCTGCTGGAGCAGAGCGGCTGGAAGGGCGCGAATGGCACGGCCATGGCGCAGGACGCGAAGACGCGCGGCTTCTACACGGAGCTGGCGCGGGACTCGGCCTACCGCAAGCGGCTGGCGCTGTACTTCCTGCGCGTGGACGGGCGCGCGGTGGCGTTCCAGTACGGCCTGGAGTTCGGCGGGCGCTACTTCCTGCTGAAGCCCGGCTACGACGAGTCCCTGAAGGAATGCAGCCCGGGGCAGCTCCTGATGGAGGAGGTGCTGGCGGACTGCCTGGACCGGGGGCTCACCGAGTTCGATTTCCTGGGGCCGGACATGGTGTGGAAGCGCGACTGGACGGATCAGGTCCGCCGGCACACCTGGCTCTACGTGTTCAACGACACCGCCTTCGGCCGGGCCCTGTGCGCGGCGAAGTTCCGGTGGGTACCGGCGGCGAAAGAGGTGGTGGCGCGATGGAAGAAGTGAAGACGACCGACAAGATGTTCGTGCCGTCCCTGCCCACGCTGTGGCCGGGCATGCTGATGGCCCCGCCGCGTCCGGGGGCGCTGCCGCCGTTCTCGTCTCCCAACGCGCGGTACTTCTACTTCGCGCGCAACGCCGTCTGGCTGACCATCAAGATGCTGCGCCTGGATGGCGGCGAGGTGCTGATGCCCGCCTACCACCACGGCGTGGAGGTGGAGGCGGTGGTGGACGCGGGCGCCATTCCGCGCTTCTACCGCGTGGGCAGCCGCTGGGACGTGGACGTGGCGGACGTGGCGAAGCGGATTACGCCGAAGACGCGCGCGCTCTATCTCATCCATTACGCGGGCTTCCCGGGGCCGGTGGACGCCATGCGCAAGCTGGCGGACGAGCACGGCATCCCGCTGATTGAGGACTGCGCGCTGTCGCTCCTGTCTTCGGACGGCGCGACGCCGCTGGGCACCACGGGCGACGTGGGCATCTTCTGCCTCTACAAGACCCTTCCGGTTCCCAATGGAGGTGCGCTGGTCGTCAACGGCAAGCGCTCGTACAGCCTGCCGGAGCCGCCGTCGCCGCCCTTGGCATCCACCTTCAGCCACACCGTGTCCGCGCTGCTGCAGAACATGGAGCTGCGCGGCGGGGCGGTGGGCCGGGGACTGCGCGGCCTGGTTCGCTCGGTGGGGCACGGCACGGTGAAGGCCGCGAGCATCGAGCGGGTGGCCACGGGCACGCAGCACTTCGACCGGCGGCACGTGGACCTGGGCATGAGCCCGCTGACGAAGCGGATTGCCCTGGCGCAGGACCTGGAGTCCATCGTCGAGGCGCGCCGCCGCAACTACTTCCTGCTGCTGGGCCGGCTGCGCGACGTGTCGCCGCCGCTCTTCAACCAGCTGCCTCCGGGCGTCAGCCCGCTGTTCTACCCGATGGTGGTGCAGGACAAGGAGCTGCTGCTGGCGAAGCTGCGTGAGAAGGGCATCGACGCCATCGACTTCTGGAAGCGCTTCCATCCCGCGTGCGACCCGTCGGAGTTCCCGGAGGTCGCGCAGCTGCGGCGCACGATTTTGGAGATTCCGTGCCACCAGGATCTGTCGCCGGAAGTCATGGGGCAGGTGGCGGACGTGGTCCGGGAGGCGCTGAAGTCCGAGCGCCGGCCGAGCAAGCGCGCGTCGTGAGGGAACAGGGGCTGGCTCCCGGGTTGCAATCGCCCCCGGGGGCCGGGGCATTGCTTCGGGAAAGGCATCAGGGTGACGCGGTGATCCGCGAAGACGAGTTGACGTCGGGGCCGAGGTTGGCGCCGCGGCTGGACGTGGCGGCGGTGGGCAGTGCCTCGCAGCTGGCGGGGATGCGGGCGGAGTGGAACTCGCTGCTGGATGCGAGCACGGCCGGTCCGTTCAACGCGTGGGAATGGCTGTATCCGTGGTGCCGGCGCATCTCGCCTGACGTGCGGCCGCTGGTGCTGACGGCGCGTGACAGGCTGGGCACGCTGGTGGGCCTGTTGCCGCTGGGATTGGAGCACCGCTGGGTGAATGGCATGCGCGTGCGGCGCCTGGGCTTCCTGGGTGAGACGCACGTGGGCAGCGACTACCTGGACGTGGTGGCGCGCAAGGGCCGTGAGGCGGAGGTGGCCCGGACGTTCTTCAACGTGCTCCAGGGGCTGCGCGACGAGTGGGACGTGCTGGATTTGACGGACCTGCGCGAGGGTTCGACGACGCTCGGCGTGGCGCGCGAGGTGTTTGGCGACGTGCGCGTGACGGAGCGCTACGTGTGCCCGTACGAGACGCTGGTGCCGGGCGAGCCGTTCGATGCGTTCCTCAAGCGCACGGGCCGCCGGGACAACTACCTGCGCCGCCGCAAATGGCTGGAGAAGCAGGACGGCTACCGCATCGAGCGCACGGACGCGCCGGGTGCGCTTGCCGGGCCGATGACGGACTTCTTCCGGCTGCATGCGCTGCGCTGGTCCTCGGATGGAGGGTCGCAGGGCATCAAGGGCGCCGGGGTGGAGGCGTTCCACCGGGACGCGACGCAGTGGTTGGCGGAGCGGGGCCGGCTGCGGATGTACACGATGAAGGTGGGCGGCCAGGCGGTGGCGTCCGTGTACGGCATCCTGCATGGCCAGACGTTCGTGTACTTCCAGTCCGGCTATGACCCGGCGTGGCGCAACCGCAGCGTGGGCCTGGTGCTGGTGGGCGAGACGTTCAAGGACGCCATCGACATGGGCCTGACGGAGTACGACTTCCTGCGAGGCACGGAGACGTACAAGTCCGACTGGGTGACGAAGCAGCGCCAGACGGTGTCCCTGCGCGCGCACGGCGCGGGCTTCGCGGGCACGTGGTTCACGCGCTCCGAGGAGTGGGCCCGACAGACGCGCAACGCGGTGAAGGGTGTGCTGTCGGATGAACTGGTGGAGAAGGTGCGCCGGTTCCGTCGGCGGAAGGCCGCGGTGCATTGACGCTCGGTGGCGGCGTGGCGGATCCTGGCGGGTGCCATGGAGAAGCTGCGCTGCGCTGTCCTGGATGACTATCAGGGTGTTTCAACGCGGCTCGCGGATTGGTCTTCCGTGAGCGGACAGGTCGAGGTGACGGTGCTCCGCGAGCACTTCTCCGGTGAGGAGGAGTTGGTCGCGGCGCTGTCGCCGTTCGACCTGCTCGTCGTCATGCGGGAGCGCACGCCGTTTCCGAAGTCACTGATCGAGCGGCTGCCACGGCTGCGGTTGCTGGTGACGACGGGGATGCGGAATGCGTCCATCGATGTGGCCGCGGCCACCGCGCGCGGCGTGACGGTGTGCGGGACGGCGAGCGCGACCGAGCCTCCGGTGGAGCTGACGTGGGCGTTGATATTGGCGCTCGCGAGGAACGTGGTGGGGGAGAGCACGGCGTTCCGGCAGGGGGGCCCGTGGCAGCACTCGGTGGGCGTGGACCTGCACGGGAAGCGGCTGGGGCTCCTGGGCCTGGGGAAGATCGGGAGCCGGGTGGCCCGCGTGGGTGCGGCGTTCGGGATGGACGTCGTCGCGTGGAGCCCGAACCTCACGGATGCGAGGGCAGGGGAGGTGGGCGTGACGCGGGCCGCGTCGAAGGAGGTGCTCCTGGAGACGAGCGACTTCGTGTCCATCCACCTGGTGCTGGGCGAGCGTTCGCGGGGGCTGGTGGGGCGTGCGGAGCTCGCGAGGATGCGGCCCACGGCGTACCTCATCAACACGTCGCGCGCGGCCATCGTGGATCAGGCGGCGCTGGTTGAGGCACTCCAGCAGGGTGTCATCGCGGGCGCGGCGGTGGATGTCTTTGAAACAGAGCCGGTGCCCGTGGACGACGTGTTGCGGACGCTGCCGAATCTGCTGGCGACGCCGCACCTGGGATACGTGTCCCAGGGGAACTACGCGACGTACTTCCGTGAGGCCGTGGAGGACATCCGCGCGTTCCTCGACGGTGCGCCCATCCGCGGGCTGGGCTGACTGGCTACTGCTGCGCGACCTGCTCGCGCAGCTGGGCGATGGCGGGGGCCAGCTGCGGGGGCTGCATGTTCTTGGGCACTTCCACCGTGAAGCGTTCGAAATGCTCCAGCGCTCCGGCCTTGTCGCCCCGGCGCAGCGACAGGCTGCCCAGGAAGATGAGCGCCTCCTGCGCGTCCGGCCACGTGTCCACCAGCTCCATCAGCTCCTGCTCCGCGCCCTGCAAGTCGCCCTGCGACGCCGCGCGCAGCACGCCCCGGTGCACCCGCAGCTCCACGTTGAACGGATCCACCGCCAGGCCCTTCAGCGTCACCTTCAGCGCTTCGTCGAACTGCTGCTGACGGATGAGCTCGTGGCTCAGCATCGACGCGGCCTCCACGTCGCCCGGGTTCGACGCCAGCCGCTGACGCGCCTGCTCCAGCTCGTCGTTCATCTCGGGCATCTGCGGCATCTGCTGCTGCTGGGCCATGCCCGGCGGCGTCGCGCCCGTGCCCATCTGGCCTTCTTCGCGCGGCTTCTGCTCGGAGACGAGCAGGTAGCCCAGCCCTCCGAAGAAGACCACCACGCCCGCGCCCCACATCGCGCCCACCATCTGCGGGTTGCGCGACGCCCAGCCCGAGGGCGCCGGCACGTTGCGCGCGGGCGCCTTCACTCCCGCCGCCTGCCGCTTCTGGTGCTCGTCCTTCGCGCGCAGCGCCGCGGCCGCTTCCTTCTCCAGCCGCGCCTTCTCCGCCGTGTAGTGCTCCGCGGTGAAGTGGTGCTTCTCCGCCTCCAGCGTGCGCAGCTGCTCGATGAGCGACTGCGCCCGCTGCGCCAGGTCGTCCGCCGTTCCGTCCGCCTTCGCCGTGGTGTCCGACGGCAGCGCGCTCCCCGTCTTCATCTTCATGTAGAGGAGCCACGCGGCCGCCAGCACGAAGGCGACCGAGAGGACGATGATTCCGGGCAACCAGTTGGTGGGCTCGGGCTGCATGGCTTAGCGCTCCAGCTCCCGGCGCACGGCCTGGAGGTAGGGGTCCGCTTCGTCCGTGGACGGCGCGGGGGTGGAAGGGGAGGGGACCGGCGCGGCTTCCGCGGGCGCGGCGCCCTCTGGCAATGGCTGACGCTGCTTCAGGATGACGAAGAGGCCGCCCAGCACCAGCGCGACCGGCCCCAGCCACACGAACCAGTTGAAGCCCTCCGCGCGCGGCTCCAGCAACACCCACTCGCCGTAGCGCGCCACGAAGTAGTCGACGATTTCGGTGTCCGTCTTTCCGTCGGAGACCAGCTCACGCACCTTGTCCAGCTGCGCGCGCGCCATGGACGACGGGCTGTCCGCCACCGACAGGCCCTGGCACACCGCGCAGCGCAGCTTCTTCGCCAGCTGCTGCACTCGCGCCTCCTGGGCCGGCGCGAGAGGCTCACTCGCGGCCTGCTGCGGCGCGAACTGCCCCGTGGCAAGGCTCAGGGCGAGGGTCAACGAGACGAGGACGGCATTCATCGGGGGCTCCAGCGGGGGCCGTCCCTAACTACCGCCCCCTGACGGGTATTGCACACGGAATCCTGGGCCGCACGCCCGCCGCCCGGGCAGCCCTTCCGATTGAAGCCAGCGGCCTAGCCCCGGTAGCCCGAGTCGGGCTCGGTCTCCAGGTCCTGGTCCGGGTCGTACGGGTCGTCCTCCGGCGGCAGGTACTCCGCCGGCTCGTCGCGGCCCAGCGCGTGGCGCACGGCATGGAAGCCCACCGCCCCCAGGCCCAGGAGGAACGCGATGGGGCCCACCGCGAGCTTCACCCCCGCGAGCGCCCAGAGCAGGCTCACGCTCACCGCGCCCACCGGCACCCACCGCAGGAAGGCCGGGCGCTCCACGTCCGTCCGCAGCGCCGCGAGCACGAGCAGCGACAGGAGCGCCAGCAGCGGCAGCTCCGACAACGGCAGGTCCCAGCCCGAGCGCGACGCGACGCCGCCCCCCGCGCTGTAGAGAGAGTCGTCCGAGGGCCGGGTGGTGGGAATCACGCGCAGCTCGGCCGGCACGCTGCGCACGCCGCCCGGCACCGGCGCGTTGTCCGGCAGCGCCGAGCCGTCCGCCATCACCTTGCCCCACGACAGGAAGAGCGCCACCACGCACACCGCCACGCCCGCCAGCGCCACCACCCGGGGGAAGCCCAGGAGCGAGCGCAGGTCGAAGTCGCGCGCCACGCCGTCCGGCTCCGCGATGACCAGCTTGTACTGCTCCACGGCGATGAGCGCCGTCCCCGCCGCCCAGATGGGGAAGAGCAGGTTGAAGCCGGACAGCAGCCGCACGGACAGCGCCAGCAGCAGCAGCGTGAACGCGGCGGGGATCTCCGGCCTCATCAGCACCAGCGGCACGGAGTCCACCCAGCCGGGCGCGTTGCCGTCGCGGCGCAGCTCCCGCGCGACGAGCGCCACGCAGCCCACCAGCGACAGCAAGGTCCCCAGCACTCCCACGCTGGGGAAGAACGGCAGGATGGACAGCACCAGCGAGAACGCCACCAGCCCCACGCCCAACACGCTCTGCGAGTGGCCCGGCACGTCCTTCAGCCAGCGGGGGCCCGTGTACGGATCCTCGTCCTCGAACTCCTCTGGCGGAGGCTGTGCCTTGGAGCCGCGCGGGGGCTGAGCGCCGCTGGCCTGGCGCCGGTCTTCCTCCTCTTCGTCCAGGATCTCCGCCGCATAGGCCGGCTCGGTCATGGGACGGCTGGGGCGGTTGCTCCTGGCGCTGCTGGCTCGGGGCGGGGGCGCGGGACGTGCGGGCATCTTCGCGCCGCAGTTCTCGCAGTACATCAAGCGGACGTCCGCCGCGCTTTCACCGCACTCGGGGCACTGCATGGGAAGCCCACCTCGCTGGAGCAGGGGCCGGGGGAAGCCCTCGCGAACGACGCCGACAGATGGGACTTACTACGGATTCCAGGCCTCCCGCGAGGCGGCCCCGGGCCGCCCTCTTCCGGCTCCCGGGCGCCTGCCTTCCAAGCGGGCGGAAGTTGACTCAGTTCTGACGCGCGGCTTCCGCGGTGGGACGGGCCGCCGGCTGGGTCAGCTCCTGCACCCGGGTGGCCAGCGTCTTCGGGTCGATGGGACCCACGTGCTTGCCGCGGATGATGCCCTGCGCGTCGATGAAGTACGTCTCCGGCACGCCCGCGACGCCGTAGTCCACCGCCATGCGCGAGCGCTCATCCATCAGCTGCGGGAAGCTCGCGCCCATGCGGCGCAGGAAGTCGCGCGCGTTGGGCTCCGTGTCCTCGAAGACGACGCCCATGAACACGGCCTGGGAGCCCAGCTCGCGCGCGCCCCACTCGAGCACCGGGTGCTCGTACTTGCAGGGCCCGCACCACGACGCCCAGAAGTTGATGACCACCGGGCGGCCCTTCAGGTCCGCCAGCTTCACGGCGTCACCACCGTCCAGCGGCTTGAGCGTGAAGTCTGGCGCGGCCGCGCCCTTCAGCATGAAGGGCACCTCGTGAGGGTTCCGCCCGAAGCCCTGGAAGAGGACGAAGAGCAGCGCCGCCCCCACCGCGGCGAACACCAGCGGAAGCCGCCAGCGCTTCATGCCGCACCCCGCTCGGCGTCCGTGCCCGGCAGGGGAGGCGACGCTCCCACCGTCGGCGCGTCCGCGCGCAGCACCGCCGCCCGGCGCGAAGGCCATACGGCAATGAGCGTGCCCAACATCAGCAGCGGCAGGCTGTACCAGATCCATCCCACCAGCGGGAACACCCAGACGTTGAAGCTCGCCGTGCCCGTCGTCTCGCTGAAGGCCATCAGCGAGATGTACAGGTCCTCCTTCGGCGACTCACGCACCGCGGGCGTGCCCACGGGGTCCGTGCTCCGCTCGTAGTAGTTCATGCGCGGGCGCGCCTCCGTCACGTCGCCGTTGGGCGCCGTCACCTCCAGGCGCGCGGCGACGAAGGTGCGGTGCGGCTCCTCACCGCTGGACAGGCCCAGGTACTTCAGCTGGTAGCCGTCCAGCATCATCGTGCCGTCCTTCTTCAGCGTGCCGGACGTGTGCTTCACGTACGCGCTGGAGGCCGCCACGGCGACGATGATGAGCACGATGCCCAGGTGCACCACGTAGCCGCCGAAGCGCCGGCGCGACTTGCTCGTCGCGGTGGTCAGCGCCGTGACGAAGCCCTCCTTGCGCTCGGTCATGCGCACGCGCACCGGCACCACCAGCTCGCGCAGGGTGATGAGGGTGACGAAGCCCGCCAGGCCGAACGTGAGCAGCGGGTACACGCCGCGCAGCCCCGCCGCGTAGCAGGCGATGGTGATGACCACGCCCACCGCCGCGGGGATGAGGAACTGCCGGCGCAGCGTGGCCTTGTCCGGCGTGCCCCACGGCAGCACCGGGCCCACGCCCATCAGGAAGAGCACCGCGATGCCGCCCGGCACCGCCATCTTGTTGAAGTACGGCTCACCCACGCTCACGCGGATGCCGCGCACGGCCTCCGACACCAGCGGGTAGAGCGTGCCCAGGAGCACCGTGAAGGTGATGGCCACGAACACCAGGTTGTTCACCAGGATGCTCGCCTCGCGCGACAGCAGCGACGAGAGCCGGCCCTCCGGCGCCAGCAGGTGGCCGCGCGTGGCCAGCAGGCCAATGCACACCACCAGCAGGATGGCGATGAAGACCAGGAACGTGGGCCCGATGTCCGACTGGGTGAACGAGTGCACCGAGTTGAAGATGCCGGAGCGGGTCATGAACGTGCCCAGGATGGTGAGCACGAACGACGCGAGCGCGAGGCTCAGCGTCCACAGCTTCAGCATCCGCTTGCGCTCCTGCACCATGGTGGAGTGCATGAACGCCGTCGCGGTCAGCCACGGCAGGAACGACGCGTTCTCCACCGGATCCCACGCCCAGTAGCCGCCCCAGCCCAGCACGGCGTACGCCCACCACGAGCCCAGCACGATGCCCAGCGTGAGGAACATCCACGCGATGAGCGTCCAGCGCCGCAGGGGCGCCATCCACGCTTCACCAATCTCCCCGCGCAGCAGGCCCGCCACGGCGACGCCGAACGGCACCGTCATGCCCACGTAGCCCGCGTAGAGCATGGGCGGGTGGATGATCATCAGGAAGTGGTTCTGCAGCAGCGGGTTGGGGCCTGGACCGTCCGCCGGCACCGGCGACACGGCGCCCCAGGGATTGGCGGGGCCCGCGATGAGGAAGGCGAAGAAGACGCCCACGGCCAGCATGGTGCCCAGCGCCAGCTGCATGTAGCGCGCGTGCTCCTTGCGGTGCACCCAGGCGAACGCCGCCAGGTACACGCCCATGATGAGGCCCCAGAAGAGGATGGAGCCTTCCAGCGCGCTCCACAGCGACACGATGGTGTAGATGAGCGGCGTCGCGCGGCTGCCCACCTGGGCCACGTACTTCACGCTGAAGTCGTGGTTGATGAGCGCTTCCACCATCACCAGGTTGCTGCCGATCATGCACGCGGCGAAGCCCCACACCGCGCGCAGCACCCAGGGGTAGCTGGCGTCGTTGCGGCGCATGCCGCCCACCAGGCCCAGGATGGCGCCGAACGCTGCGAAGGCCAGGCCCGCGAGGACCAGCCCATAGCCCAACATTCCGTTCACGGCGCCCCCGGCGGCGTCGCGGTCGCGGTGGTGGCGCCTTCAGCCAGCGTGTCCTGCCACTTGCGCGGCTCCTCGCCTTCCTTGGGCGCGCGGTACTCGTTGGAGTGGTTCACCATCAGCCGGTTGGACGTGAAGACGCCGGACTTGTCGTAGGTGCCCTCCACCACGACGCCGATCTTCTCGCGGAACATCTGCGGGGGCGTCTCCAGTGAGCGCACGTGCACGCTCTTCGCGTTCGCGTCCGGGCCGTCCGCCACGCGGAAGTCCAGCGTGGTGTGGCCTTCATTCCACTGGATGCTGCCCGGCTGCACCACGCCGCCCAGGCGGATGGTGGCCGTGTAGGCCTTGTCGCCGTTGGAGATCAGCTCCGACGGGCTCCAGTAGTAGACGAGGTTGTCCCCGATGTTGCCGAAGGCGATGAAGCCAAGGCCAGCGCCGGCGAAGAGCAGGGCTCCCAGCGCGATGAGGCGGTTGCGGTTGACGGGCGTCATGGGCTCACTCCTTCGAATCGGCAGCGGCGCGGGGACGGCGCGCCCAGAGGGACACTGAGTAGAGCACGAAGGCGGCCACGGAGATGCCGTAGCAGGCCCCCACGTATCCCCAACCACCCTGGACACGGCCACTGCCCACCTGGGCCAGCAGCATCAGCGACGTCAGCGAGGTCATGTTCAGGCCACCTTCGAGGAATGGGTCGCGCGCTGCGCGGGGTCATCCGAGGGCAGCGCGTCCGGCAGCGCCACCTCCGCCTGCCGCTCCGCGAGCGCGATGCGGTAGCGGTGCACCATGAAGACGATGAGCAGCGCCAGCATGCCGAACGCCGACACGCGCAGCGGCAGCACCATCTGCGGGTCCACCGTCTTGGGGCTGGACTGCACCTGATGGAGGCTGCGCCACCAGCGCACGGAGAACCACACGATGGGCAGGTTGATGGCACCGATGATGGCCACCACCGCGCTCCACACCGCGCGCTTCTCCGGGTCTTCGACGAAGCGCCGCAGCACCAGGTAGCCCGTGTAGGACACCAGCAGGATGGCCTCGGACGTCAGGCGGGGGTCCCAGGACCAGTACACGCCCCAGGTGGGGCGGCCCCAGATGGAGCCGGTGATCATGCCCAGCGTGCCGAAGAGCAGGCCGATCTCCGCCGAGGCCTCCGCCATCGCGTCCGTCTTCCACGACTGACGCAGCAGGTACGTCACCGCGGCCACGAAGTTGATGAACATGGCCATCATGGCCATCCACTGGAGCGGCACGTGGACGTACATGATGCGCTGTACTTCGCCCATCTCCCGGTCCGGCGGTGCCCACGCAAGGCCCAGCCACCAGCCCGCGCCCAGCAGCGCCAGCGTCACCGCCGGCAGGCCAAACTTGACGAACTTGTTCATCCTTCAGTCCTCGATGACCCGGGGAAACAGCAAGAAGCCCACGCCCCAGTAAATCAGATTGAACCCCAGCAGAAGCCCCTGCCATGAGCCCAGCTGCTGCATCGGGTCACCCTGGAGTACGAGCGTGGTGCCCTTGGCGGCGGAGAGGAGGGCTGGGATGACGAGCGGGAACAATAGCAGAGGCAGCAGCACATCCCGGGCCCGGGCATTGCTGGAGATGGCCGCGTACACGGTCCCCGGAGCGCTGAGCGCCATGCTGCCCAGCACCAGGATGCCCGCCAGGTCACCGACCCCGGTGACGATGCGCACGCCGTAGAGGGCCACCATCACCGGCACCAGCACCACCGACAGGGCCAGGAGCAGCAGGGCGTTGCCCAGCGCCTTGGACAGGAAGATGGCGCGCGCGTCCGCCGGGGCCAGCCGCACGCCGTCCAGGCAGGCGTTCTCCGTCTCCACGCGGAAGGACTCGCCCAGGGACAGCACGCTGGCGAAGAGGATGGCCAGCCACAGGTAGCCGCCCGCGTTGCGCTCCAGCAGCTTCGTGTCCGGGCCCAGCGCGAAGGAGAAGAGCAGCAGCGTGGCCATGGCGAAGAACACCAGCGCGTTGAGCCGCGCGCGGGTGCGCCATTCGATGAGCAGGTCCTTGCGCATCAGGACGAGCGTCGTCGTCAGCAGGCCGGGGCGGCGCTTCGCGTTCGGGGGGCTCATGCCGCCACCGCCCGGCCGTCCTGGAGGTGCAGCCGTTCCTCGCACAGGCTCAGGCCCTGCTCGATGAGGTGCGTGGCCAGCACCACCGTGGTTCCGCCCGCCTTCAGCTCCGCGATGACGCCCTCCATGTCCTGGATGCCCGCCGGGTCCAACTCACCGAAGGGCTCGTCCAGGAGCGCCAGGGCAGGGGCCTTCATCAGGAGCCGCGCGATGGCCAGGCGCTTGCGCATGCCCGCGCTGAAGCCTCGCACCGGGCTGTCCGTGCGGCGGTTGAGGCCCACGCGGTTGAGCAGCGCGTCCGCGACGTCCTGCGGCGCGTCCACGCCCAACAGGCGCCCCAGCACCATCAGGTTCTGCTGCGCGGTCAGGTCCTCGTAGAGGAAGCTGGCGTGGGAGAGGAGCGCCACGTCGCGGCGCACGGCCTCACGGTCCTGCACGGCGTCCCGGCCCAGCACCTCCACGCGGCCCGCGGTGGGCCCGAGCGCGGTGGCGACGAGGCGCAACAGCGTCGTCTTCCCGGAGCCGTTGTGGCCGGTGAGCAGCAGCGAACGGCCAGCGGGCAGCGCGTAGGTGAGCCGCGCCAGCGCCCACCGTCGCCCATAGCGCTTGCTCACGTCATGGAGGGCGAGCGCGGGTGCTGATCCAGAGGGGAGAGGGGGCATCGGCGGGCCGTTTCGTAGCCTTAAAAGCCCGTGTTCACCAGTGAAACCCCTGGGGTCGCCCGCCGGAGGACAAGAAGTTTTTACGCCTGCTTCTTCCGCCGCTTTCGCCGGGGGACTGAAAGGTTTTCGCCACGGGTGGGCGCCCGACTGCCCTGGTACACCCAGGTACGACCTCCAAAAGGACGTTCCTGCCCTCGGGGGCACCGGGTTTCCTGGGGTTACGGGGGGTTTTCACCACCTACCTGCCCTGGCATCCAGCATGCACACAGGCGGCGCGGGGCCTGTTCCATTGGGGGGAGCGGGCAGACGGCGAAAGCCGCGAGGGAGGCGTGATGGCAGGCAGGGTGTTGCGGCGGGCGGCGAAGGCGGCGGCGGCGGGGTTCCTCCACTACAGCGGGGCGCGCAAGGCGATGGCGGCGTACCGCCGTTCGCAGTCGGGTGGCCGGCGCATCCTCATCGTGAGCTACCACCGCGTGGTGAGCGACTTCACGGGGGAGCTGCAGCGCTCCATCCCGGGGCTGCTCATCTCCCAGGAGACGTTCCGTCGTCACCTGGAGCAGGCGCACGCGGCGGGCTTCGAGCTGGCGAGCATTGGCGACGCGGTGGACGTGATGGAGGGCCGCCGCGCCGCGAAGAAGGACCTGTTCGTGGTGACGTTCGATGACGGCTACCGCGACGTGTACCGGTATGCGTACCCGGTGCTGAAGCAGATGGGCGTGCCGGCCATCACCTACCTGCCCACCGCGTTCATCGACACGGACAAGCGCTTCAACCATGACCGGCTGTTCCACCTGCTGCGCTGCGTGCAGGAGCGCCGGTTCCGCCCGGACTACTCCACCATGCCCGGCCCGTCCGTGCAGCTGTTGGGGCCCATCCTCTCCGGGCAGAAGACGACGTCCGCGGCGCTGGACGACTTCATCGGCGAGCACCCCACGCGCGTGCTCACGGGCATCATCGACGCGCTGGAGCAGCAGCTGGGCGGCGGCTCGGACCTGATGCCCGAGCAGGGTGACGTGATGAACTGGGACGAGGTGCGCCAGATGGCGCGCGACGGCTTCGAGTTCGGCGCGCACACGCTGGGCCACACGGTGCTGACGCTGGAGCCCACGGCGGTGGTGGAGAAGGAGATCGTCGAGTCCAAGCAGACCATCGAGCGCGAGGTCGGCGTCCAGGTGAAGGACTTCGCGTACTGC
This sequence comes from Corallococcus sp. AB018, assembly GCF_003986945.1. Lineage (NCBI taxonomy): Bacteria > Pseudomonadati > Myxococcota > Myxococcia > Myxococcales > Myxococcaceae > Corallococcus > Corallococcus sp. AB018. The sequence goes on from NZ_RAWR01000019.1 coordinate 48,069, forward strand.
AACGGCTGGTACTCGGACGAGATGATCCGCGTGCTCAAGCAGAACGGCTTCCGCTCGGGCGTCACCACGGAGGACCTGCCCAACCGCGTGGGCGGCGACCCGTTCGCCCTCAAGCGCAAGGTGATGTGGGAGAACTTCAGCCTGGGGATGATGGGGGACTACTCGTCGGCGCTCACGGTGTGCCAGTTCGATGACTGCTTCGGCGTGCTGGGCATGAGCCACCCGGTGCTGGGCCACCGTCCGCACATCCTCTCCGCGGCTGTCAGTGGCGCCCCCAACATCCTGGTCCAGGAGGCGGCCGCCGCGGAGGTCGCGCTCGCGAAGGCGACGCCGGTGGAAGTCGTGGACGTGACAGCGCCGGTGATCGTGACGGATCCGCGGGTTGCGGCCGCGGTGACGGGTGCGCAGGTCGTGGTGGCGCCGAACGTGGCCATTGCCCCGGAGGCGGCGCAGCCGGAGGAGCTCCAGTGAGTGTGTCACCCAAGCCGGCCCCGTCCCCGTCGTTCCTGGGGCGGGCCGGCCCGTTGGTGTTGGCCCGGTTGTTCACCGCCGGGCTGACGCTGTCCATTCCGCTCGTGCTCGCCCGGGTGCTTCACCTGGACGAGTACGGCACCTACTACCAGCTGTTCCTCATCGCCACGACGCTGTCGTACGTGCTGCCGTTCGGCGTGGCGCAGAGCCTCTACTACTTCCTGCCCCGCGCGGAGGCGAAGCGGCCGTACCTGGGCCACGCGCTGCTCTTCGTGACGGGCGCGGGCGTCGTGGCGGCGGGCCTGGTGTGGTTCTTCCTGGGCCACGTGGCGGCCTACTTCAACAACCCGGCGCTGATGGAGCACCGCGCGGCGCTGGCGCTCTACACGGCGTTCTTCCTGGGCAGCTACCCGCTGGAGATTTCGCTCACCAGCCAGGGGAAGACGAAGGCGTCCGCGGTGGTGTACCTGGCGTCGGACGCGGTGCGCTCCGGCGTGATGGTGCTGCCGCCGCTTTTGGGCTTCTCCCTGCACGGGATGATGATCGCCGTGGCCTGCTTCGCGGGCCTGCGCTACGTGGCCACGTGGGTGGTGTCGCTGCGTGGCTCCACCGGGCCGCTGGTGGACTGGAAGCTGTTCAAGGAGCAGCTGGTGTACGCGGCACCCTTTGGCGCGGCGATGTGCCTGGCCATCCCCCAGCAGAACGCGCACATGTACGCGGTGGCGGGCGTGGTGGCCCCGGCGGTGTACGCGCTCTACCGGGTGGGCTGCTTCCAGCTGCCGGTGGTGGATCTGCTCTACACGCCCACCAGCGAGGTGCTGATGGTGCGCCTGGGCGAACTGGAGCGCGAGGGCCGGCTGGAGGAGGGCGTGGAGGCCTTCCGGGAAGCGGCCGGCAAGCTGGCGTACGTGTTCCTGCCGTTCGCGGCGTTCCTCTTCGCGGCGGCGCCGGAGTTCGTGGGGGCCATGTTCGGCCAGAAGTTCCTGTCCGCGGTCCCCATCTTCCGGGTGAGCGTGCTGGGCGTGGTGCTGTCCATCCTGCCCATGGATGGGACGCTCCGGGCCCGGGGACAGACGCGGGCCATCTTCGCGTCGTACCTGGTGAAGGCAGTCGTGACGGTGCCGCTCCTGTGGTTCGGCGTGAAGCACTTCGGGATGATGGGCGGCATCGCGTCCTGGGCGCTGGCGGAGGTGGTGGGCAAGGGCATGCTGCTCATCCGCGTGCCCCGCGCGCTGTCCACGCCCGAGCGCAAGCTGGGGCTCAAGGACGTCATCCCGTGGCGGGAGCTGGGGCAGGCGTCGCTGGCGGCGTTCGCGGCGGGTGGGAGCATCTTCCTGCTGCGCTCCGGGGTGCACGACACGTGGATGAACCTGCCCACGGGCTTCCTGTGGCGGGTGCTGCCACTGGCAGTGGCGGGGCTGCTCTTCGTGGTGGGGTACGTGGTGGGTCTGTATGCGCAAGGCGTTCGCCCGTGGAGCGCATTGCAGTCCCTCCGTCCCCGCCGGGCGGCCTGATTCACCGTCGGGTATCGCACGCGTGGGGGGCACTTCCCTCCCCACGCGTGGGTACCTACCTTCCAGGCGTCACGGAGTTCGGATGTGGGCGAGGAGAGGCGTGATGGGATTCGACGCGATGACGCTGTACCGGATGGCGCATGGGCTGAAGAAGCGAGGGGTGCCGTTGCTGCCCGCTGTTCTGCGCAAGGCCATCTACTACCTGCACAGCTCCTACATCCCTGAAGACGCGGAGCTCGGCGAGGGGACGCAGCTGGGCTACGGCGGCATCGGCGTGGTCATCCACAAGGCGGCGAAGGTGGGCCGTCACGTCCTCATCTCGCAGCAGGTCACGATTGGCGGACGCTCCGGGCTGGAGGGCGCGCCGGTGATTGGCGACTACGTGCGCATCGGCGCGGGCGCCAAGGTGCTGGGCAACATCCACGTGGGCGACTTCGCGGTGATTGGCGCCAACGCGGTGGTGGTGAAGGACGTGCCCTCGGGCGCGGTGGTCGCGGGCGTGCCCGCGAAGGTCATCCGGCAGGACGCGGATCCGCTCACCACGTACCAGCGCGAGATGGGCCTGTTGCCCACGCGTGCGCCGCCGAAGCTCACCCAGGTCCCACGTCCCTCCGCGCAGGCTTCCGCGCGCTAGGCACTTCGCTTCGTTGGGCAAGGGGCTTCCTTCATGCGCGTGCTGCTCGTCGGGGACTACCCGCCGCCGTACGGGGGCGTGGCCATCCACGTCCGTCAACTCCATCAATTTCTGCGCGACCGCGAGGTCGAAGCGAAGGTGCTCGATATCGGGAAGGGTGGCCGGCCGGCTCCGGACGTCCTCCCCGTACACGGCGCCGCCGCCTTCGGCCTGCGGCTCGCGGGATTCACCTCCGCGGGCTGGACGGTCCACCTGCACACCAGCGGCAACAACCCGAAGGCGTGGGTGCTGGCGGCGCTGGTGGGCACCATGCCCGGGCCTCGCTCGCCGCGCGTCATCACGCTGCACTCGGGGCTGATTCCTGACTACCTGGCGGAGTCGCAGGCCCGGCGCGTGTTCGCGCGCACGGCGCTGGCGGGCTACGCGCGGGTGGTGGCGGTGTCCCCGGCGGTGCGCGACGCGGTGGTCGCGTGCGGTGTGCCGGAGGAGAAGGTCGTGGTGCATCCGGCCTTCTGCGGTTCGCAGGTGCGGCCCGGTCCGGTGACGCCAGAGGTGGAGTCAGCGCGGGCCCGGCGCGGTCCGCTGCTCGCGATGGCGCACCACCCGTCGCCTGTGTACGGGCGCAAGCAGATGTTCCGCGCGCTGAAGCTCGTGGCGGAGACGCATCCGGGCGTGGGCCTGGCGCTGTTCGGTCCGGGCACGCGCTCGGAAGAGTTCATCCGCGACGCGCGCGAGCTGGGCGTGGCGGGGCTGCTGGAGGACCTGGGCGAGCTGGAGCACGCGAAGGCGCTGGGGCTCTTGTCCCAGAGCGACGCCTTCATCCGGCCCACGACGCACGACGGGGACTCCATCTCCGTGCGCGAGGCGCTGGCGTTGGGCGTGCCGTGCGTGGCCAGCGACGTGTGCGCTCGGCCGGAGGGCACGCGGTTGTTCAAGGCCGGGGACGAGCGGGCGCTGGCGCAGGCGGTGCGCGACGCGCTGGCGGCGGGCCCGGCGAAGGTGACGGCTCCGGATGCGGGGCCGGTGATGCTGGACATGTACGCGGGGTTGCTGCCGTCCGGCATGGCAGGTGCAGGAACCGTGAACGCGGCGTGACGGAGTGGGGACGGGTTGGGGCGCCTTCGAGTGAGAGGGCGCGCTTCAGGGCTTTCAGCACGGAACTTTTGACTTCAGGAGAAGACGATGCGGCGCAGTGAAGAGATGGACCTGTCGAAGCGGGCCCTTCGTGGGCGGGACCTGGTGGTGTTCTCCAACGACTGGGACGGGGATCCGCTGTCGAAGGTCCACATCATGCGGATCCTCTCGCGGGACAACCGCGTGCTGTGGGTGAACAGCATTGGCAACCGCGCGCCCAAGGCGAACGCGCACGACGCGCAGCGGATCATCAAGAAGCTGAAGACGTTCACCCAGGGCATCCGCGAGGTGGAGCCCAACCTGCACGTGCTCGCGCCGCTGGCGATTCCGTTCTACGGCTCGGAGACGGTGCGCCAGGCGAACCGCCACCTGCTGCGGCTTCAGGTGTTGCGCGCGATGAAGCAGCTGAAGTTCGAGCGCCCCATCTCCTGGAGCTTCCTGCCCGCGTCCGCGCCGGTGTCCGGCACGCTGGGCGAGGACTTCGTCGTGTACCACTGCGTGGACGAGTTCTCCGCGTTCAGCGACACCAACGGCAAGCACATCGCGGAGCTGGAGGAGCGCCTGCTGCGCCGCGCGGACATGTGCATCACGTCCGCGGAGCGCCTGTATGAGAACAAGAAGCGCATGAACCCGCGCACGGTGCTGGTGCGCCACGGCACGGACTTCTCGCACTTCGTGAAGGCGTGCGACCCGGCGACGAAGATTCCGGAGGACATCGCGAAGCTGCCCAAGCCCATCATCGGCTTCTTCGGGCTGGTGGCGGACTGGATTGATCAGGACGCCATCATCGCGTGCGCGAAGGCGCACCCGGAGGGCTCGGTGGTCATCGTGGGCAAGACGACGCCGGACTGCGACGACAGCCGCCTGCGCGCGGTGCCCAACATCCACATGCTGGGGCGCAAGCCGTACGCGGACCTGCCGGGCTACAACAAGGCGTTCGACGTGGCGCTCAACCCGTTCGTCATCAACGAGCTGACGCTGAACTCCAACCCGCTGAAGGTGCGCGAGTACCTGGCGTCCGGCCTGCCGGTGGTGTCGTCGGATTTGCCGGAGGTCCGCAAGGTGGGCCTGTGCCGCATCGCCACCACGCCGGAGGACTACGTGAAGCAGGTCAACGCGGCGCTGGCGGACAACCCGGGTCCGAACCGGGAGCGCGCGGAGAAGATCTTCCACGAGAGCTGGGAGGCGCGCGTCACGGAGATCCGCCAGCACGTGGGTGAGGCGATGCTCGCGGCGGGCAAGAAGCTGTAGGTCCGGTCGGGCGGCAGGAGGGCGCGGGTCCGGAGCGTGTGAGCGCGCCGGACACCGCGCCTTCGTCATTCCTGGAGGTCGCCCGCGCGACCCGTCACGCGGCGCTCCAGCAGGGCGTAGCGGCGGGCGAGGCGGGTGTAGTCGGCGGGGCGGATGGGCGTGCGCTCTCGCGTGCGCACGAGGTCCTCCTTCGCGTCCAGGTAGTCGCGCGCGGGGATGCCGCAGGTCTCCGCGAGGAGGCGCGCGGCCTCCGCGTCCGGCAGGGAGGTGGCGATGCCCAGGCGCTCCTGCATCAGGCGTCGCAGGCCGGTGTCGAGCTCCGGCAGCAGCTCTGCCTCCACCTTCGCGCGGCGCATGAGCCAGCCCAGGGAGCGCACGTACTCGCGCGACGAGCGGTGCCGCTCCACGCGCACGGGGCGGGGCGCGCCGAAGCGGGTGCCTCGGGAGACGACGTAGACGAGCCCCACGGCGAGGCTCTGCGCGATGAAGACCCAGAGGCCCTGGGACAGGGGCGGGCGGGTGATGACGGCGTGGTGGAACTCGTCGAAGCGCAGGGGACCGCGCGCGGCGAGCGCATCCCAGAAACGCACGTTGTCGAGCAGCTCCAGGCGCCGGTTCTCCGCGAGGTCCGGGCCCGCGGCGACATAGACCTCGCCCTGGCCCAGGCCCCAGCGCCACAGCACGCTCGCGCCGCCCAGGCCCGCCAGCGGCACCGCGTCCCCGTGTTCCACCCTCAGGCTCCGGTCCCGGGCCACGCGCAGGAGCGACAGGTCGCGCAGCGCGCCCGCGGGCAGCCACACGTCCACGGTGACGCCGGCGGGATCCACCCATTCGGAGGCAAGGCCCTGGTGGTTCGTGCCGGGCAGTGCGCCCGAGGTGATGTGCAGCCAGTCCTCCATGCCTGGCTGGTGTTCCGCCAGCGCATGCGGAGACAGATACACCAGCGTGCCGCCGCCCCGGACGAAGCGCTCCAACGCGGCGACTTCTTCCTTCGTCACGGGCTGGGCCTGCGGCGCGGCGATGACCAGCGTGCGCGTGCCGGCGGGAATCGAGTCCAGGGATGTCGTCTGCGCGCTGACGTCCCGTCCGCGCTCCTCCAGGTAGACGAAGAGGGCCTTGAGCCCCAGCGGGCCCGGGTTCGTGATGGATGGCACGGGGGAGTCCGGCGGGGCCTCATGCGAGGCAAGGCCCACCGCCAATGCCACGGCGATCATCAAGCCCAGGACGACCGCGACGCGCGCGTTCCTCACGGCCGGACCTCCACGAGCGAGCCGTGCAGCTGCTCCACGGACTCCACGAAGCGGGTGGCCTCTTCGCGCGACACCGGCTCCAGCGAATAGAAGGCCCGGTCGTACCAGCCGACCAGCCGCTCCACTTCACCCGTCACGCGCGCGGGGGCGCCTCGCGTGGGCAGCTCCGCGGCGAGCTCGCGGTTCGTCTTCACGCGGTCCGGCCGCGCCAGCTTGCGCTGCTCCAGCGTGGACAGCAGGCCCAGCAATCCTTCGCGGATGGCCTCTCTCGCGTCCTCCGTCTCCAGCGCGGTGCGCGCCCGGCCCAGGTGTTCTCCAGGCGTATCCAGCTCCAGGGGCGCGGCTTCACCTTCCACTCCCTGCGCGGTGACGGTCTTCCTGCTTCGGCGCCAGCGCACCCGAAGCACGCCGAACAACACCACCGCCAGCGCCAGGCCCAGCATCACCGCGCGCGTGGCGACCGCGAAGCCCTGCGCGCCCTTGGATTCGAAGAGGCCCTCCAGCCAGGTCTGCAGCTCGCGCAGGAGTCGCGTCAGCAGGTCGCTGTTGCGCTGCCGGGCTCTCGCGAACTCCGGCCGGTCGAGGATGGCGCGCAGCCGCTCCGGTTCGCTCGTCACTCCGGGCGACACGGCCGGCTCCACGTCCAGGCCGCACACGGCCTCCAGGTACACGGTGAGCTGCCGGGCACGGTCGGGCTCCGTCTGGCCGGAGGTCCCGGGCGGCAGGGGCACGCCGTCCAGCGCCTCCATCAGCCGGTTCACCTCCGCGTTGAACGCAGCGGGCCGCGAACGCGCCGTGTCCTCGAGCCGGCGCGACACGGCCTCCCGGTCAGCGCACGGGGGCAGGGCAGCCAGCAGGAGGAGCAGAGGGAGGGCGGGCACGGGTTGTCAGGGGGACGGCGTCGCCGGCTCCGCGGTCGCGATGCGCCGCTCCAGGTCCAGGCCCTCGCGGCGCACGCGCATGTCCACGTAGAAGAACGCGGACACCACGAAGCTCAGCGGCGTGAAGAAGGACTGCCCCACCACCTGCAGCAGCTCCGCGGGGACGAGCAGCGCCTGCGGAATGGCCGCCTGGGACGCCGGATCCAACAGGTTGCCACCGTAGGCGAGCCGGACGATCCACGCGGGCAGCCCCGACACCAGGCTCACCGCGATGAGGATGCCGCCCACCACCGTGGACAGCACCATGGCCCGCACCGTGCCCCGGCCCATGAAGCCCGGCTCGACGCGGCCCTTCAGCAGGGCCCCGGAGCGCTTGAAGGCCGCCCACGCGCCCACGTCCTCCATGGCCAGCACGGGGGGCAGGAGCATGAAGCGCAGGAAGTACCAGAGCACCGCCGCCAACGCGCCCAGGCCCAGCACGATGGCGCCGATGATGATCAGCGCGATGCTCAGCGCCGTGCCTCCGCCAGTGCCCTTCCCGGTGACGGCCGCGACCACGCCCATCCCCATGACGAGCGATCCGGGCAGGCACAGCAGGAGTGTCACCCCCGCGGCCCAAGCGATGGACAGCAGGTAGGTCGCGGTCAGGGTGCCCAGGCGCGACACGGCCCGCCGCAGACCTTCCGAGGGACGCACCGGTTCACCCAGCCGCGCGGGAATCACGTACCGGGCCGCCGCCGTGGTGGCCACCCAGAAGTTCCACACCAGGAACGTGTACAGCACGAGCATCAGCCCCATCACGATGCCGGACTGGGTCAGGGCCTGCGTGGGGTCCGTGCCCGCGGGAGCCCCACCCAATCCGGGCAGCACGCCCACCGTGCGCGTCATCGCGACGGTGAACGCCTTGACCGCGATGTAGTTGAGCAGGTCGAACCCCAGGACCAGCACGAACAGGGGCTTCAGGTGCGCGCGCCAGAACGTCGCCGCGCGGTCGATGATTTCTCCGATGGCGAGGGGGCGCAGCTCAACGGAGGTCGGGGATGGCGTCACGGCCGCGCAGCATAGCGCCGCCTCAATCGCGCGGGGGCCGGCATGCGTCCAGCAGCGCCCGGGCCGCCGCGCGCGGATCCTCCGCCTCCAGCACGGCGGAGATGACCGCGACGCCCCAGGCCCCCGGCACCTCCCGAGCCCGCTCCGGCGTCATCCCCCCCAGCGCCAGGGCAGGGCAGGGCAACCGCTCCGCGAGCCCCCTGAATCCATGAGGCCCCAGCGTGTCGCGCGTATCCCCCGGCTTGGACCCCGGAGCGAACACGGGGCTCACCAGCGCCAGGTCCGCGCCCACCGCGCCTTCCGCCTCGCGCGCGTCATGCACCGCCACGCTCACCCACCGGTCCGCGGGCAGGAACGGGCGCACGTCGCGGGGAGAAGGGCCAGAAGCGGGCAGATGCAGGTGCGCGCCTACGAGCAGCGCGACATCCAGCCGCCCGTTCACGAACAGCGCCCGGCCCCGGCACACGTCCGCCAGGAGCCGCGCCTCCTCCAGGAACAGCCGCCCGGAGGCCTCCGGGTGACGGTGCTGCACTGCGACGTCCGGCCCCGCCTCCAGCGCCTGCTCCAGCGCGGTGAGCAACCGCGCCCGGGGCAGCCGCCAGTCCGTGATGACCACGAGGCGGGGCAGGACGGGCACCGCTACTCCACGAGCCCTTCGATGGGGCTGGACGCGGAGCCGTACGCCTTGCGCGGGATGCGGCCCGCCAGGAACGCGTCGCGGCCGGCCTCCACTGCCTTCTTCATGGCCACGGCCATGCGCACCGGATCCTTCGCGCCCGCGATGGCGGTGTTCATGAGCAGCGCGTCCACGCCCAACTCCATCGCGATGGCCGCGTCGGACGCCGTGCCCACGCCCGCGTCCACGATGACCGGCACCTTCACCACCTCGCGGATGAGCCGCAGGTTGTGCGGGTTGCGGATGCCCAGCCCGCTGCCGATGGGAGCCGCCAGCGGCATCACCGCCGCGCAGCCCGCGTCCTCCAGCTTGCGCGCGGTGATGGGGTCGTCGCTGGTGTACGGCAGCACCGTGAAGCCTTCCTTCACCAGGATGCGAGCGGCCTTCACCGTCTCCTCGACGTCCGGGTAGAGCGTCTTCTCGTCGCCAAGCACTTCCAGCTTCACCCACTTGCTCATGCCCAGCTCTTCCGCCAGCCGGCACGTGCGCACCGCGTCGTCCGCCGTGTAGCAGAGCGCCGTGTTGGGCAAGAGGCGCATCTTGTTGCGGTCGATCCAGTTCATCAGCGACGCCTCTCCCGTCGCCTTCAGGTCCAACCGCCGCACCGCCACCGTGACGAGCTCCGCGCCCGACGCTTCGTGGCACTGCTTCATCACCTCGTGGCTGGGGTACTTCCCCGTCCCGACGATGAGCCGCGAGGTGAACGTCACCCCCGCCAGCGTGAAAGGCTTGTCCGCGATGCCGCTCATGACCGTCTCCTCTCCAGGGCCTGCACTCACCCGCCACCCACGAAGGTGACGATCTCCACCCGGTCCCCGTCCTGGAGCCGGTGCTCGGGATGACGGGCGCGGCGCACCACCTCCGCGTTCACCTCCACCGCCACCCCCGGGCCGCTGCCCAGCTCCAACAGCGCCAGCAGGGACGAAAGGGTGCTGCCCTCCGGCAGCGTCCGCGCTTCTCCGTTGACCCACACGTTCACGGCCTCACGGCTCCTTCCGGTCCCCTTCGGTCGGGACCCGCCGGTGCCAGTACAAGGGCGGTTCTGCCCTGTCAACGCACAGCCCCCCCCACGCAAAAGGCCTGCTTCAGCGCACCGGAACGGATTTTTCGCGCTCGAATGCGTTTTGTTCCGCTTCCCCAGCAGGCGAGCGGCCAGGGCCTTCCTCGTGCGCGGGTCGCCCCTGCTCATGCCTCCATTTGTTGCCAAGCGCTGTGCAGGTACGGGGGGAGCGACCAGTTTCTGCCCAACGCCGGGGAACAAATCACCGGCACTCAAGAACACACTCACAGGGGGCGGTCACACATGCGGAAGCTCATGATTGCGGTTACGGCGGTCGCGGGTCTGACGATGGTCACCGGCTGCAAGAAGGATGACGTCCAGGCGCAGCGCGAGGATGTCGCCGAGGCCCGTCAGGAAGCGGCGCAGGAGACGGCGGAGGCGCGTCAGGACGAGAACCAGGAGATGGCGTCGGCGCAGCATGACGCCAACGAGGACATCGCGGAGGCCCGTCAGGACGCGAACGACAAGATCGCCAGCGCCAACGAGGACGTCCGCGACGAGGAGCAGGACCTGGCCGAGGCCCAGGCCAACCGGAATGAGGACCTGGCCGAGGGCGGCTCCGGCATGGCCGGGACCACCAGCGCCGAGGCGGCGACCACCGTCAACGGCCGCGTGATCGCCAAGTCCGGTGACACGCTGACGCTGGTGGACAGCACGAACAAGGAACTGAAGATCAAGACCAATGACCGGACCGCGCTGATGGACAATGGCAGCCGCGCGGTGAAGCTGGACGACATCAAGGAAGGCTCGCAGGTGCGCGCCTCCTACGTGATGGACGGCAAGGACATGGTCGCCCGCGACGTCACCCTGGTGGCGGCGGTGAAGAAGCTGGACAAGTAATCCCCGCGCCTCACGCGCCTCTGTCTTTCCGGACTGGGGAAAATACTTGAAGGCGGCGGCTCCCACCCTCGCGGTGGGGGCCGTTTCCTTTTTAGTCGGGAGATGCCCGGTGGGGTCGGATGGGGATGTCTGACCCGGGTGGTAGGACGCGGGCGTGAGGAGTTCCTCATGCCTTCCCACCCCCGGGAAGCGCCTCTTCGTCAGGAGCGTCACCCACGATGGCCACCCATCCCCCCGCGTCCTCCGCGTCCCGGCCGTTCATCCTCTTCACCACCGGGGCCACGTCCTATGAGCTGGTGCGCTACCTGGGGTCGCGCGCCGGAGGGGAGCTGCTGCTCGCCCGCCGGCACTACGCGCGCACGCCGGGCGGACTGGTGCTCATCAAGCGCCTGCGCGACGTGACGGATGACGTGGCGCGGGCGCGGCTGCGGGAAGAGGTGAAGCTGCTCATGCGGCTGTCCCACCCGGCCATCGCGCCGGTGTACCTGGTGCGGGTGCACGACGGCGCGCCCCATCTGGTGACGGAGTACGTGGACGGGCCGTGCCTGGAGACGCTGTCCAGCTTCGCGGCGCTGCGGCGGCGGCCCTTCTCGGAGGCGTTCGCCGCGTACGTGGGCGCGGAGGTGGCGGACGCGCTCCATCACGCCCATGCGTTGGAGGACTCGCGCGGCCTGCCCGTGGGCGTGGTCCACCGCGACATCAGCCCCCGTTCCCTGCGCGTGGACGTGCACGGGCGGGTGCGGCTGTCGGACTTCGCGCTCGCGTGGTCGCGGCTGCCCGGGCGCGTGGTGACGGAGCCGGGGCTCGTGCGCGGGGACGTGGCCTATGCCTCGCCAGAGGCGCTGGAGGGCCTGCCGCTGGATGGCCGCGCGGACCTGTTCTCCCTGGGGATGGTGCTGCTGGAACTGCTCACCGGGCTGCACCTGCTGGACCTGGACGACGTGGAGCGCGCCGCGCAGCAGGCCCAGCCCGTGCTTGGAACGCGCGGGCTGTGCGCGGAGACACCCAGCTGGCTCCCCGCGCCGCTGATGGCCGCGCGCATGGCGTGCCTGACACCGGCGCACGTGGAGCAGGCCACGCGGGGGCTTTCGCCGGGAATGCGGGCCGTGCTCCAGAGGGTGCTCCATCGCGACCGCGACCTGCGCTTCCAGACGGGCGCGGAGCTGCGGGATGCGCTCCGGGGCCTGCTGAACGCGGAGGGACGGCCCTATGGTCCCCCGGAAGCGCTGCGCGAGGTGTCGGAGGTGCGCACGGACGCGCTCGTGGGCCCGGCGGGAGCGGCGGAGGCGGGGCTTCCGCTGGAGGATGACCTCTGGGACGGCTGCGATGACGACGGCGCGGACTGGACGTGAGGTGTGACGGGGGGATGTCCCGGGGCGCTTGTCATCGCGGGAGGCCGTGGCGAAGACTGCTGGCATGGGTGACGTGAAGGAGCTGCATCGCCAGTGGTGCATCGCGGACGGACACGCGGATTCGCTGATGTGGAACCGCGACCTGTGCGAGCGGTCGACAGAGGGGCACGTGGACTTCCCCCGCCTGCGCGAGGCGGGGGTGAAGCTGCAGTGCTTTACGCTGGTGACCCGGGGCTTCCCGTTCATTGGCGGCTTCCCGCTGTTCGCCGCGTGGCGCAAGTGGCCCCGCGAGGCGCGCGGCAGCGAGTGGACTCGCGCGCTCTGGCAGATTGAAAAGTTGGACTCCTTCTGCGCCCGCTCAGGGGACACCGTGCGTGTCGCCACCACGGGGGCGGCGCTGGAGGACAACCTCGCGCACGGGCGGCTATCCGCGGTGCTGGGCGTGGAGGGCGGCCACGCGATTGAAGGCCAGGTGCAGCGGATCGAGGAGCTGCACCGGCGCGGAGTGCGCTTCATGGGGCTCACGCACCTGTCCAACAACGACCTGGGCGGTTCGTCCTTTCCCATGATGGGCAACCGGGGGCTGACGCCGCTGGGGAACCAGGTGATGGAGGAGATGGCCCGCCTGGGAATGAGCGTGGACGTGGCGCACGCCTCCGAGCAGACGCTCACGGACCTCTTCGCTCACCCCACGGTGCGCTACTTCTGTTCGCACACGGGCGTGCGCGCGGCGGGCGGCGGCTGGCGCAACCTGTCCGACGCGGCCCTGCGCACCATTGCCCAGCGCGGCGGTGTGGTGGGCATCATCCTGGCGCCGGTGTACCTGGGCGGCGACACGTGGGACGACGTGGTCCGCCACGTGGAGCACGCCGTGGACGTGATGGGGGAGGAGGGCGTGGGCGTGGGCAGCGACTACGACGGCATGGTGGCGCTGCCCCGGGGCATGCGGGATGTGACGGATTTGCCGCGACTCACGGAAGCCCTGCTCAAACGACACCCGGAGTCGTGGGTGGAACGTGTGATGGGTGGCAACTTCCGGCGTTACTTTCGCGAGACGCTCGGCGGCGGTTGACAGCGAAAAACCTGTCGAAAAGAGTCGCCGGCACCCATGAACCGTCTTCCCCTTGCGCTCTTGTCTCTCGTCGGTTTCTTCCTTCTTTCCGGTTGTGGCGGGCCGGGTTCGGGCGACTCGTGTGACGGCGGCGACTACGTGTGCCAGGAGGACGCGCAGGCCCTGGAGTGCCGCAACGGCACCTGGCGCCCGCTCGCGTGCCGGGGGCCGCTGGGCTGCCGGGAGCTGGCGGACAGCGTGCGGTGCGACACGTCCCTCAACCAGGAGAACGACGGGTGCGCCACGAACGCGGAGGGCAAGGGCGTGTGCAGCCCCAACGGCGCCGCGATCCTCACGTGCCAGCAGGGCGTGCTGGTGAAGACGGCGGATTGCTCGTCGTGCGCCGTGCAGGACTCGCAGGTCGTCTGCCAGCCGTGAGCCTCAGCGCTCCGGTTCCCCTCCGGACCTGGGGGGGAAACCGGGAGGTGGCGCGGGCAGGTAGCCGCCCGCGGCCATGCGCTTCCCGGACCGTTCGTACATGGCCGGTGAGAGGCCCTGGACGCCGGTGCCGTCAATCCACCGGTTGTAGAAGTTGAAGAGGGCGCAGACGGAGACCGCGTCGTACACGGCCTCGTCCGACCAGCCGGCCGCCTTCAATCGCTCCACGTCCTCGCGGCGCACGTCTCCGGGCGCGTCGTTGAGTTGGTCCACGAAGGCGAACAACGCCTTCTCGGCCTCCGGAATGGGGGCCGTCTTCATATCGTCCAGTACCGCCTGGACGTGCTCCTTGCTGCCCAGTAATTCCGCCGCGACCGCGGCGTGAGAACCCGTTCAAAATACGCAGGCGTTGCGCCGCGACGTATACGCGGCGATGAGCTCCCGCAGCCCGGCCGACAGCGGGGACGGGCCGCGCATCACCTCGTGGGTGAAGGCGGACAGCGCGTCCGTCATGCGCGGCTTGAACGCGAACAGGTGCCAGATGCCCGGCGGCGTCATGCCCCCGGCCCGCGCCATGGCGATCATCTTCCCGTAGTGCCCGTCGGACTCGTGCGACTCGACGTCGGGCAGGTACATGTTTTCCGGAGCGGGGGACTTCATCATCGCGCACTTCCCTGGCGAAAGGACGGGGATGCCGCCCATCAGGCCAGCGACGTGAGGAAGCTGTCCAGCACCGAGTTGAAGGCCTCCGGCTGTTCCTGGTTGGGCAGGTGCGCCGCGCCGGGGATGACCTCCAGCCGCGCGCCCTGCACCAGGTCCGCCATCTGCTTCGCCTTCGCCAGCGGCGTCACGGTGTCGTGCTCGCCCACCACGACCAGCGCGGGCCCCGCGTAGCGCGCGAGCAGATCCTTGCTGTCCAACCGCAGCGCCATGCCCCGCTGCGCGGCGGCGATGGACTCCGGCGACACGGACAGCCCCAGCTTCGTCACCTCGCGGCCCACCGGTGAGTCCGGCCCCGCGTGGACCAGCTTGGGCACCAGCCCCTGGACGACGGACGCCGTGCCTTCCTTCAGCGCCTGCTGCGCGGTGGCCTCGCGCTTGTCCTTCCCGGCGGCTTCGTCCGCGGTGCACTGCGTGTCCGAAAGCACCAGTCCGCGCACCCGGCCCGGGTCCTCGCGCAAGAGCGCCAGGGCAGCGTAGCCACCCATGGACACGCCGCCCACCACCGCCGTGTCGATGTTCAACGCGTCCAGCAGCGCGAGCGCGTCCTGCGCCAGCTTGCGCATCTCCGTGGGGCCTTCACCCAGCCGGCTCTGCCCGAAGCCGCGCAGGTCCGGCACGAGGAAGCGGTAGCGTCCGGACAGCGCGGCCACCTGCCGGTCGAACGCGGAGCCATCCAACGGGAAGGCGTGCATGAGCAGCACCGGCAACCCCTGGCCCTCGTCCCGGTAGTGCAGCGGAATCCCATCCACGGCGACCGTCAGCATGCGTGCCTCCTCGCGGCCCGTCGCAGGGGGCGGCGTCAGATCCACTTCTTGTACTTGAACCAGCCGACGAGCCCCAGGGGGAAGCCCACCATGGTCACCCACATGGCGACGTACCAGCCCGTTCCCGTCAACTGTTCGAAGTTCTGCCCGAAGAACCCCACGATGAATGACAGGGGCAGGAAGAGGGTGGCGAAGATGGTGAGCTGCTTGCTGATGTCATTGGTGCGTTGGGCCACCACGGACAGGTAGCCGTCCATCACGTTGCCCACCACATCACGGCTGGCGTCGATCTGCTCGTACAGCCGTATCAGGTGGTCGTAGACGTCGCGGAAGTACAGCGTCGTCTTCTCTTGAATCTGCGGGATGCCCCGGCGCGACAGCATGCCCACCACGTCCCGCTGCGGGGACAGCACGCGGCGCAGCGTCACCAGCGCGCGCTTGAGCTGGAAGATGCGCTGCAGGTGCTCCGGATCCGGCTCGGCGAAGATGGCGTCCTCCAGGTCATCCAGCCGGTCGCCGAATTCGTCCATGATGGGGAACTGCGCGTCCACGAGCGCGTCCGCGAGCATGTAGAGGATGACGTCCACGCCCCGGCCCAGCGTGCCCGCCGGGTCGTCCTTCACGCGCCGTAGGACGGCGTCATGGCTGGGCAGGCGCAGCTCGTGCACGCTGATGAGCCAGCCCTGCGCAAGGAAGAAGTGGTGCTCGTGCAGCGTGAGCTCCGTGACGTCCGAACCGCAGCTGAAGCCCTGCATCACGATGAACTGGTGGTGCGGGTATTCCTCCAGCTTGGGCCGCTGGTCCAGGTGCAGGCAGTCCTCCACGGCCAGCCGGTGCAGCTGGAAGCGCTCGGCCAGTCGGCCCAGCACCTCCGCGTTCGGCTCCAGGACGTCGATCCACTTGGGCCCCGGCCGATCGAGCAGTTCCTCACCCCCCGAGACAGCCCTGCCGTCCTCCCACAGACAGACCTGGATCATTTCCGTGGACTCCCCGGCCCAGCCCTCGGGCCCGGGACGCTTGCTAGAACTCCCCGGACGCGATGTCGAGCGGTAGAGTGGGGGCAACGTGTCCGCTGCCGCCGAGAATCCACCGCCGGCCTCCCTGACCCCGAGGCTCGAACAAATCCTCCAGTCGCTGCCCGACCGCGCCTTCTCCGCGCGGCTGAGAGCGGTGTATCTCGCCGCGGCCCAGGCCATCTCCCGGCTGAGTGACCTGGACCTGGTGAAGTACGAGACGCCCGTCGTCGACGCCAGCCCCGACCTGTCGCTGTGGGAGGAGATGGCGCCCGTCATCCGCGACACGGTGATGGACGTCAACGCGCTGCTCAACGTCATCCGGGAGCAGTTCCCCGGTACGCCGCAGCCGGCTGCGCCCCGCAAGGGCCCCGCGGACGTGCCCGCCATACTCCAGGAGGGCATGGCCAGTCTGGCCCAGAGCATCACCCAACTGGGCGAGGCCATGCGCAACCCGTCCGTGGTGAGCGACCGCTGGCAGCTGTTGGCGGAAATCCAACGCTTCCGGTCTGACTACCGCGAACAGATGAGCCAGCTCGTCTTCGAGTCCGCGAGCACCTTCGGCGAGGTGTCTCGCGCCCAGGTGGTGCCCGGCTACGAGGCGGAGGTGAAGGCGGCCGTCACGGTGCGCGCCATCACGTCCGACCTGTCGCGCATCGTCACGGCGCGGCTCAACAAGGTGCGCGACGCCAAGCCGGAGGAGGTGCTGTGGAACGCGCAGCAGCTCCAGACGGAGCTGGACGCCTTCGGCCGCACCGCCGCGTACCGGAACCTGCGCGCACAGGACAAGCGCCACATCGTGGAGGCCCGCGCGGAGATTGGCGCGCTCGCGCTCGAATCCGCCCCCGAGCCGGGACGGCTGCTGACGGTGACGGAAGGGCTGGAGGAGCTGGTGCGGAGCCTGTCCGCGGTGAACCAGCGCCAACTGCTCATCCTCCACGACCGCGAGGTGTGGGCCGCGTGCGGCGTGCGCCTGGAGCGCGCGCTGGCCCAGTCCACGAAGGATCCGGTCGCGTCCGCGAAGGCCCTGGCGGAGGCCGCGGCCAGCGCCCAGTCGCTCTACGGCCGGGACCCCACCATGGACGCGTTCCTGCGCAAGGCGCGCAAGCTGAAGCTCGCCACGCTCACGGGCCCGGAGCTGCTCTCCACCATCGAGTCCTTCCAGTCCCAGCTCGCGCAACTGGACGTGATGTGAAGACAGTGAGTGTGAAGGCCGTGGAGCCGCGCCCCCTGCGGCAGGCGGATCTGTCCGGTGTGCAGGGCGTCTTCACCGACGTGGACGGCACGCTGACGACGGGCCACAAGCTGCGCAGCCAGACGGTGCGGTCCCTGGAGCAGCTGTCCGCGTCCGGCCTGCGCGTGGTGCTGGTGAGCGGCCGTCCGGCGGGGTGGGGCGAGGCATGGGCCCGCCAGCTCCCCGTGGACGGCGTCGTCGTGGAGAACGGCGGGTTGTTCTTCCTCAAGGACGCCAAGGGGAAGCTGCGCAAGGTGTACCTGGAGCCGCCCGCCCAGCGCGTGGCGAACCGCCAGCGCCTGGAGAAGGAGGTCGAGCGCGTGCTCGCCCAGGTGCCCGGCGCGCGGCTGTCCGTGGACAGCCGCTACACGGAAGTGGACCTGGCGGTGGACTACAACGAGGAGGCCCGGCTGGGCGATGACGGGGCCTCCCGCATCGAGTCGCTGCTGCGGGCCCGGGGCGTGACGGCGGTGCGCTCGTCGGTGCACGTCAACTGCTGGCTGGGCCGCTTCGACAAACTCTCCGCGTCGCGCCGCTTCGCCAAGGTAGCGTGGGGCGAGAAGCTGGACCCCGCGGACGGCCGGTACGTCTACGCGGGGGATTCTTTCAACGACGCTCCGATGTTCCAGGCGTTCAAGCTGGGCGTGGGCGTGGCCAACGTGCGCGCGGTGCTGGATCGCATCGACGCGCCGCCGGCCTTCATCACCCGGGCGCCCGAGGGGCGGGGCTTCGAGGAGCTGGCGCGTGCCCTCCTCTCCCGCCGCCGGCCGGCCCGCAGTCGAGGAGTTTCAACGTGAATGTCGTGAAGCTGGAGCTGGCCCGAGGCCTGGGGCGTCACCTGCGTGCGGGGCACCCGTGGGTGTTCCGCAAGGCCCTGGAGCACATGCCGCGGATTCCGGCCGGCAGCGTGGTGGACCTGACGGAGAACGGGAAGTTCGTCGCGCGCGGGTACTACGACCCGCACTCGGCCATCGCGGTGCGCGTGCTCACTCGGGACGCGAGAGAGACGGTGGACTCGCGCTTCATCACCCAGCGCGTGCAGCGGGCCCTGGCCGCGCGCACGGCGCTCATCGACCTGAAGGACACGGACAGCTACCGCCTCATCCATGGCGAAGGCGACGGCCTGCCCGGCGTGGTGGTGGACCTGTACGCGGGCTGGGCGGTGATGAAGCTCTACTCCGCGGGCCTCACTCCCTACCGCCCCCTCATCGTGGAGGCGCTGAAGGCGGGCGTCCCGGGCCTGAAGGGCATCCTCGGCCGCGACGAGGTGGGGCGCGACGACGTGGAGGAGGACGACGGGCGCGGCAGCGGGAAGATGCTGTGGGGCGAGGAGGCCCCGGAGCTCATCCCCATCCGCGAGCGCGGCGCCATCTTCCTGGTGGACGCGTGGAAGGGGCAGAAGACGGGCTTCTTCCTGGATCAGCGTGAGAACCGCTACCTCATCCGCCGGCTGGGGCAGGGGAGGGACGTGCTCAACTGCTTCAGCTTCAGCGGCGGCTTCTCCGTGAACGCGGCGCTGGGCGGGGCCAACAGCGTCTTCTCCGTGGATCAGGACCCGGAGGCCATCGCCCTGGCGCGGGAGAACTTCACGCGCAACGGGCTGCCGGCGGCGAAGCATGACTTCCTGGCGGCGGACGCGTTCGACCTCATCCAGTCGTTCAAGGAGGAGGGCCGCACGTTCGACCTCATCATCCTGGACCCGCCCGCCTTCGCGAAGAGCCAGCGCGCGGTGGAGGCGGCCGTGGACGGCTACGCATCCCTCAACCGGCAGGCCCTGGCGCTGCTGCGTCCCGGCGGCCTGCTGGCCACGGCGTCGTGCTCCGCGCGCGTGACGGGGGACCTGTTCATGGGCGCCGTGCGCGAGGCGGGCTTCAAGGCTGGCGTGGACCTGGCGCTGGTGGAAGAGCGCTACCAGCCGCCGGACCACCCCGTGCGCCTGCAGTTCCCGGAAGGGAAGTACCTCAAGTTCTACGTGATGCAGTCGGTGTAGCGGCGGCGTCCGGCCCCGGGGCGCGCCTGACATGAGGCGCGCCTCCCGTGGTGCTCGGGAACGCTCAGGTGCCGAAGACCTTGTGGGCCACGCGGTCCAGCACGTCCTTGCCCCAGACGATGCTGGCCTTGCCCAGCCGGTCCAGGTCGCGGGTGAACTCGCGGCCGTCCGGCATGACTTCGTAGGTGCGGGTCAGGAACAGGTTGCCGGTGTCCGGCTCGAAGTCGACGTTGCCGCCGCCGGTGTCCGTGCCCTCTTCCTGCTGCTGCCGGAAGCCCTCGATGATGCCGGGCTTGGGCGCTTCACGGAACCGGTAGATGAGGGCGCTGCACTTGAGCGCGGGCGGGGACTCGACGTGCTCGAAGGCGTACTGGCCTTCGCCGCTCATCATGCCGCCCAGCCCCTGCTCGTTGAGGCCCTCGGTGACGCCGGCGCCCTGGGACTGGAGGTACCACTTCACCAGCTGCCGGGCCGCGTCGCGCGTCATCGGGCCCCCCGCGGGCGGCGCGGGACGCGCCAGGCCCATGGAGGACAGCAGCCACTGCACCTTGCTGGAGAAGGAGCTGATCACTTCGCGGGGATGACGCGATCCGCGACGCGGTTGAACACTTCGTCGCCCCACACGAGGCTGGCTTCCACGAGCCGGTCCACGTCTTCCTTGAACTGCTGCTCCGACGGCACCACGCCGTACGTGCGGCTCAGGAAGAGGGACTTGTTCTCGGTCTCGTAGTCCACCTTGCCGCCGCCGGTGTCCGTGCCCTTCTTCTCTTCGTCACGGAACCCGTCGATGACGCCCGGCCGGGGCGCGTCGCGGAAGCGGTAGATGAGGGCGCTGCACTTCAGCGCCCCCGAGTCCTTCACGTGTTCGAAGTAGACCTGCGCGTCGCCAAGCGCGGCGCCGCCAAATCCCTTCGCGTTCAGCCCGGAGGCCTGCGCATCGCCTCCGTGGCCCCGGATGAATGACTGCACCAGTCGCTGGGCTTCTTCGAGCGTCATACGTGCAGTCATATCACACGCCGTTCCCTACCTCAGAAATTGCCGGTGCGGGCCTGGTCGAACGGGACGCGCTGGTTGAGGTACGTGTCGTTGATGTTGTGCGCGCCGGAGAAGATGCTCTTCTCGGAGAAGTAGTGGATCTTCGCGTCCTTGCCCGCGTGCTTGATCAGATCCAGGGGGCCCTTGCCGCTGGTGCCCAGACCGAAGAGGCCCGGCACGGGGTCCTTGTCGTTGACGTAGTGGACGTACTTGGGGCCGTCCGGGTAGGTCGCCGCCGCGGCGCCGAAGGTCTCCACGGAGACCTTGCCCAGCTTCTCCTGCACCTGCGCGGGGGACAGCCCGTCTTCGATGCGCAGCCGCTTGGCCACGTCGCTCAGCGCGCGGCTGGTGATGAGGCCACCCTGGCTGTGCGCCATCAGGTGCACGTCACGGCCGGCCTTCAGCTCCGTGTAGAGCGAGTCCGCCAGCGTATCCACGGCCGGGTTCTTGCCCTTGTCCATCTTGTCCGTGATGCACTGGCCCAGGTCCTTGAAGAAGCCCTCGGTGGAGTTGTGGATACCGATGGTCTTCTGGCCCGTCTTGTCCGCGATGGCCTGCATCGTGGTCTCCTGGCCAGCCTTGTCCGTCATCATCCCGTTCACGTAGATGATGGTGCCGGGCTGCTTCACGCCGCCCTTGGGCTCGTAGGCGGGGATCTGGCTCAGCGGGGTGCTGGCGTCGAAAGCCTGCCCGCCCTTGCCCATGATCTTGCCGTCATAGGCCTTGTCCTTCGCGCCGGCCGGAGCCGTGAACACGCCCGTGGGGGCCGCGGTGCGGACCGCGCCGCTCGACGACTTGGTGTCGAAGCCGTCCTTCACGGTGTTGGCCGGCTTCGCCGTGACCGGGGTCGCCGTCTTGGCCGGGGCGGCCGCGCCGGCCCCCGTGGTCGTGGTGGTGCGCGCGATGGTGTTGTTGGAGGTGCGCCCGATGGTTCCCATGGCTTGAGGCTCCTGCGGTGTGCGGATTTTTGAAGGGGGAAGGGAAAGCTTGCTGCGTTGATCCATTCTCACCCGAAGCGCCGAAAAGTTGCGAGCAGGTCACGGAATGTGTGCAACGCGCTGCGGCACGGGAAGTCCGGGAGGGGGCGGGGACAGGAATCCGGCCCTTCCCGGACTTCCCGTGCCGCAGCGCGTTGCACACATTCCGTG